>NZ_LUFI01000002.1:0-210770 GCF_005281675.1 Sphingobium sp. MP9-4
GTGCGAGGAAGTGCATCTCAATCTGGCCTCTTGCTGGTTCTGCCGCCTCGGTCTCGACGGATCCGTGCCCGATCACTCAACATTCTCGAAGAACCGGCACGGCCGCTTCCAGGACAGTGATCTGTTACGGCAGCTGTTCGAGATGACCGTCTCGCGCTGCATCCAGGAAGAACTGGCTGATGGCGAAGGCTTTGCTGTGGACGCCAGTCTGATCAAGGCCGACGCCAATCGCCAGTGCGGCGTTCCCGTCGCAGAGGGGCTACCGCCGGATATCATCAATCATGCTGTTCGGGAGTAAGTATCTGGAGGTGCTCGACGAAGCTGCGTTCGGAGGGCGTCGCCCGTCACGCCCAAATATCTGTGGCCGGCTGATCCGGCAGCACGCTGGACGGGTGCCCATGGTGGGCAGGCTTTCTTCGCCTACAGTACCAACTACCTCATCGATCTGGCTAATGCCGTGATCGTAGATGTGGAGGCCAGCACCGCGATCCGTCAGGCTGAGGTAACGGCGCAGCGAACGATGATCGACAGGACACAGGAGCGCTTCGGCATCTGGCCCCAGCGGTTAGCTGCCGATACCGGCTATGGCGATGCGGCTAATCTTGCCTGGCTCGTCTATGAACGCGGCATCGAGCCTCCTCAACCATGCAAGCCGCAGGACCGACAGCTTCCAGCGCACCGCGTTCCGCTATGACCACCGGAACGATCTCTATGCCTGTCCCAGCGGCAAGCACTGCAGGAACTATGCCAGCCCACGGCCCGGCGTCGATAAGGATAGCTTCATGCGCTACCGCGCCAGTCAGCACGACTGCCAATCCTGCGCCCTCAAGCCCAAATGCTGTCCCGGCCATCCCGCGCGCAAGGTGATGCGATCAGTCCATGAAGGCGCGCGCGATCTGGCGAGGGATCGGTCCCAGACCGACGCCTATGTCACATTCCGGCGTGAGCGAAAGAAGGTCGAGAATGCTGTTCGCCCATCTCAAGCGTATCCTGAAGCTCGATCGCTTGCGCCTACGAGGACCAAATGGCGCAAAAGATGAGTTCCACCTCGCAGCCACAGCCCAGAACCTACGCAAGCTCGCGAAACTCATCCCGATCCAGTCGGCCATTGCCCCAGCGTGACACCGGGAACCGATTTCACCCCAACGTCAGAAACTGACAATCACCGACTTCTTCAACACTATCCATCACTTGCAGACATTCACGTCACTACAGCAACAACCATTGAACAATGCCTGCGCCAGCCGGAAGGAATAGAGCACATCCCTACCAAGGACCAGGAATGCTGTCATCACACTCTCCGAAATCGACGTATCGACGCACCTCCTGCCTCTAATGTGCTGCGCATGCGCTTTTACGGGAGCGAATATCCGCGTCATCAAGGTAGCGATGAACAGCTTCTGGCGTGGCGTCGATTGGCAGTTCCCGCAGAAGCTCGATAGGCAGCCGCTCCACTTCAACCCAGTCAGTAGCTTCTCGCTCTTCAACAGCCAAGATGGTTACCAAGCATCCGCGTAGCTCGTCTATCTCCATAACTACAGCTTATCGGAGCAGACGATAGCGCAATGAGCGTTAATTCAGCTGTTTAACTCCAACACCGTCCTTTCGCTATCTACCCAACGCCGCCACCTCAGCGAATGTCGCAAACTCTCTTCCTCCGAGCAGGCGAGGGTAGAGGCCCGCTATCCGCCCACCCTCACGGCATCAGCCGGCGCCGCCCTTCCCACAAATGCCAGCGCATCGCGAGGGCCGCGCCTTCGGCGTCCTGGGCGCGGATGGCGGCGACGATCTGTTCATGTTCGCGCAGCATCGTCGCGATCACCTCGGGCGGGCGCGATCGGCTGATGTCGACGCCGGCGCGCATCACCTTGTCGACATCGGCATGGAGCGCGTCGAAGGCGATCAGGAAGGCCGGGTTGCCGGTCGCCTCGGCAATGCGGCGGTGCAGTTCCATATCCTCGGCATGGGCCGGCTCGCTCGACAGCAGGGCGGTGCGCAGCATCTCCATCCCTTCCTCGACATGCGCCATTTCGATCGGACTGCGGCGGGTGGCGGCGAGGCGCGCAGCCTCCGCCTCCAGCACGAAGCGGACCTCGTAACTGCCGAGCGTCGCGGGCAGTTCGGTCGCCGGCATGAAGGCGGCGAGCCGCTGCGACGGGCGGCTTTTCACGAAGGAGCCGGCACCCCGCCGCGCCTCGGTAATGCCGTCCGAGGCGAGGCGGACCAGCGCCTCGCGCACGATCGCGCGGGAGACGCCGAACCGCTCCGCCAGCGCCGCTTCCGACGGCAGGCGATCGCCGACCGCCAGATCCTGGTCGTTGATGATCTCGACAATGCCGGCATAGGCATGGTCGGACAATCGGGCCTGGTTCATCGGCGCACCTGTGGATCGATTTTCCGCATCGCTGCCTCCTAGTCATGAGAGGCTGCCGACGACAAGCGTCAGCAGCGCTCTGGTCAGAAGATGCTGCTCGCGACCAGCACCAGCAGCAGGCCGACCACCGCGACCACGGTTTCCATGATCGACCAGGTCTTGAACGTGCCCGGCATGTCGGTGCCGAGATAGGATTTGACGAGCCAGAAGCCGGGATCATTGACGTGGGAGAAGAAAAGCGAGCCCGCGCCGATCGCCAGCACCATCCATTCGGGCTCCACGCCTGAGGCCGCGACGAGGCCCTGCATCACGCCGGCGGTGGTGATGGTGGCTACGGTGGCGGAGCCGGTGGCGAGGCGGATGCAGACCGACACGCCCCAGGCGAGCAGGATCGGCGAAATGGCGCCGCCGGCGGCAAAGCGGACCAGCAGATCGGAAAGCCCGGCCGTGACCAGGACCTGCTTGAGAGCGCCGCCCGCGCCGATCGCCAGGATGATGCCGCCGGCCGGGATCATTGCTTCGGTCCAGATCGCGTTCTGGATCTTCGCGTCTGTGATGCGGCGGCCGAACAGCAAGGGCAGCGCCACCAGCACGGCGATCAGCAGTGCGACGACCGGATCGCTGACCCAGCCGAGCCAGTGGAAATGCGGCGCGACCGACGCCGGCAGCAGCGCCACCGCCTGTCCCGCGGCGATCAGCACCACCGGCAGCAGCACGGCCGCGAGCGCGCGACCGACCGAGGGGGTAGCGACATCGACCTTGACCGGATCGAGCAGCGGCGGGTTCAATTTCACGCCGGGCGCGGTGAAGCGGGCCAGCAGCGGGCCGGCGATGATCGCGGTCGGGATGCCGACGATCAGGCCATAGAGAAGGGTGAGGCCGAGATTGGCGCCAAGCGCATTGACCGCGAGCAGCGGGCCGGGATGCGGCGGCACCAGCGCATGGACGACCGACAGGCCCGACAGCGCGGGCAGCATCAGCTTGAGCTTGGCGGTATCGCCATTCTGCCCGGCGGGCAGCGCGGCGGCGGCCGACGCGACGATCGGCAGCAGCAGGACGAGGCCGGTTTCGAAGAAGAGCGGCAGGCCGATGACGATGGCGGTGAACAGGCTGGCCCAGGGCGCGCCCTTCACGCCGGAGATGCGCAACGCCGAGCGGGCAAGGCCGCCGGCGCCGTCCGACAATTGCAGCATCGCGCCGAGGCCCAGGCCCAGCGCCACGACCAGGCCGGTGCCGCCCAATATGGTGCCCGCGCCCTTTTCGACCGCCTTGGCGGTTTCCTCCATCGGCAGGCCGGCGATCAGGCCGACGGTGAAGGCACCGCAGAGCAGGCCGACAAAAGGATGGAGCCGGCCCCGGATGATGAGGGCGATGGAAAGGGCGATGCCGATGACGGCGGCGATCAGCAGGCGATAATCGGCGGGGGTCATCGGCCAATGCCTCCCTGTAGTTCGCCCTGGCTGAACGCCCGGCCACATGGCACCGATCGACGATATGGTAACGCCATCCCCACCCTCTCTTTCCTATGCGTAGCCGGTCATTCGCTGGACGAATCCCGAAAATCTGTTAGACAGGTTATAGCCGCATTTCGGCCATGCGCTAGGTTATTTCCCGAATATTGCAAATTTTCGCTTGAACCTGTCTGACTGATTCCAGTATCGTTAGCGCTAACGAATCCTTGGGCCGAACAAGGCCTCAACGCGGATCAATCAGAGGGAGAGGCAGGATGCAGGATCTGCACATTCTCGATCGCCAGGACCAGATGGTCCCCGAAGCCCCACATCTCACGCCAACCCAGATGAAGGTGATGCGCTGCGTCCACTCCGGCCTGCTCAACAAGCAGATCGCCTATGAGCTGGGCATGGCCGAGGCGACGGTGAAGGTCCATATGACCGCGCTGATGCGCAAGCTCAACGTCCGCAACCGCACCCAGGTCGCCATCGCCGCCAGCCATTTCGGCTGGATGCGCCCGGCCCTGAGCCGCGCCGCGGACTGAACACCACCCTCTTGGCGGGAGACGCCGCATGGATCGTTCGCGACGGGAGTTGATGGGGGGCATCGGCGCCGGGCTGGTGCTGGCCGGCATGGGCAGCACGGCCGCCTGCGCCGCGCCACAGCGCAAGCTGGGCTATGCCATTGTCGGCCTGGGCTATTATGCCACGCAGCAGATCATGCCCAATTTCGCCGGCTGCGAGCATGCGAAGCTGGTCGCGCTGGTCAGCGGCACGCCGGCCAAGCTGGCGCAATATGGCGACCAATATGGCATCCCGAAAACGCATCGCTACAGCTATGCCGAGTTCGACCGCATCCGCGACAATCCCGATATCGACATCGTCTATATCGTCCTGCCCAACAGCCTGCATGCCGAATATAGCATCCGCGCTGCGCAGGCGGGCAAGCATGTGATGTGCGAGAAGCCGATGGCGGTGTCGGTGGCCGAATGCCAGGCGATGATCGCCGCCTGCGCCAAGGCCGGCCGCAAGCTGATGATCGGCTATCGCTCGCGCTTCGAGCCCTATAACAAGCTGGCGATCGAGCTGGCGCGCGGCGGCCATGTCGGGCCGACGCGGATCATCACCGCCGAACATGGCTTCCCGATCAAGGCCGGGCAATGGCGGCTCGACAGGCCCCTGTCGGGCGGCGGATCGATGATGGACATCGGCATCTACAGCCTCAACGCCGCGCGCTACCTGACCGGCGAGGAGCCGGTGGAGGTGAGCGCCATCGCCAGCACCGACCGCGGCGATCCGCGCTTTGCCACCGTGGAGGACCGGATCGACTTCATGCTGCGCTTTCCGTCGGGCATCATCGCCAATTGCGTGTCGAGCTACAGTTCGGCCCATAATGGCTATCGGGTGATCGGCACCCAGGGCTGGATCGATATGGAACCCGCGACCCAATATAGCGGCCAGACAATGACGATCCGCAAGGATGGCGTGACCGCGCCGCGCAGCCTGCCGACGCCGGCGAAGAACCAGTTTGCCGCCCAGCTCGACCATCTGCCCGAATGCATCGCGAACGGCACCGCGCCGATCGTCGCGGGTGAGGAGGGGCTGGCCGACCTGCGCGTGATCGAGGCGATCTATCGCTCGGCGGCGGAGCATCGTTCGGTTAGCCTGTCTGCATGATCGATCGTCGCACCCTGCTGGCCGGGATGGCCGCCCTGCCGCTGACCCACGCCTTCGCACATGCTGCCGACCTGCCCGCCGCGCGGATCGATCGGATCGACCCGGCGCTGGACCGCATCATCGCGCCCGGCGCGCAGGTGGCAATATTGGCGCAGGGCTATCGCTGGGCCGAGGGGCCGACCTGGGCCGCGCCGATCGACGCGCTGCTGTTCGGCGATCCGCCGTCCAACATCGTCTATCGCTGGACCCGCAAGGATGGCGTGTCGCCCTTCCTCTCGCCATCGGGCCTGCAGACCGCGATCCCCAAGGAGATACGCGAAGCCGGCCTCAACGGCATCGCGATCGACCGGGACGGCCATCTGGTCGGCGCCGACAGCGGCACGCGCGCGATCGTGCGCGTGGACCTCAAGACCAGGGCGCGGACCATCCTGGCCGACCGCTATCAGGGCAAGCGCTTCAACAGCCCTAATGACCTGACCATCGCGGCCGATGGCAGCATCTATTTCAGCGACCCGCCCTATGGCCTGACCGATGGCGACACGTCCTCGCTGCGCGAGATTGGCTTCAACGGCCTCTATCGATTGACGCCCGACGGCACGGTGACCCTGATCGACGGCAGCCATCGCCGGCCCAATGGCGTCACCCTCTCGCCCGACGGCCGCACGCTGTATCTGGCACTGTCGGACGAGAAGCGGCCACAGGTTCTGGCCTACAGCCTGGGCGCGGACGGCATGCCCACAGGGCAGCGCCTGTTCCGCGACATGGCCAGCGAACTGGCCGCGGGCGAGCCGGGCCTGCCCGACGGCATCAAGACCGCGCCCGACGGCACGGTCTTTGCCACCGGCCCCGGCGGCGTTCATGTCTGCGCGCCGGACGGCAGGCTGCTCGGCAAGATCCGCACCGGCAAGGCGATCGCCAATTGCTGTATCGGCGAGGACCGCAAGACATTGTTCCTGACGTCGGCCGACCGGCTGGCGGCGGTGCCGCTGATATCGAGCAGTGGCTAGCGAGCAATGACGATGTCGGGCTTTGACAGCTGACAACCAATTCGCCACGTCAGTCACGGCCCTTGCTCTCGCAGATCGGATATAATTATTGTGGCGACCAACGCCGAAGCGGTTCCTGACGTGCAAGTGCAACAGCTTTCTCGTCTTTTCCTTCGATATCGATGACACGTCTCGCGGGAAATGGAAGCTCTTTTCCGAGCCAAAATTCATCGTTCTCTGCGATGGCACCGGGTTCATTGTCGAGCATACCCATATACCCGCCATCTATATGCTCACTGACGAGAACCCACATCCGCTCCACGGCGACATTCTCATCGCCGTCATCGACGCTGATCCGAAAAATCACCTTTGCGAGGTCGCCGGGTTCGAGGCTTTCTCACCTTCGCCGGCCGGGTATCCAAAACGCCTCTGGCGCAGCGGCGTGGCGACTTTCGCCATCATCAAGGCACCATCTTTGGCTCTCGCGTTACACGATCTTGGCTCATAGCGACATGTCAGCAAGGCGCTGCCACATACCCAATAGCCGACATTCCGCTATCCACCCTCAGCAGCCGTTCGGTCGACAGAGAGCCTCCGACGTCGCCCGAAGTAATAGCATCTGGCGACGACCATCATCCTCCACTCCCATCGAGTACGCTCGCCCCCTCCCCCTTTACCTCGGCCTGCGGATCGGTCAGCCTTGGTTCGTCATGCGCGGGGAAGGGGACAGCGGATGCGAGTGGGTGGAGCGGCGATCATCGGGGCGGCGTTGCTGGCGACGGGACTGGGGGCTGCGCGCCCCGCCTGGCGCTGGCCTGCCCTGCCCGCTGGCGTTGCAGCGCCCGCCATACCGTCCGACAACGGCATGAGCGCGGCCAAGGTGGCGCTTGGCCGCCGGCTCTTTTATGATCGCACCCTGTCGGCCGATGACAGCATGGCCTGCGCCGATTGCCACCAGCAGGAGAAGGGCTTTGCCGATGGCCTGGCCACCCATAGGGGTGTGATGGGCGAGATAGGCGTGCGCAATGTGCCCGGCCTTGCCAATGTCGCGTGGCGCAGCGGCCTGACCTGGACTGAGGCTGGCCTTTCGACGCTGGAGCAGCAGGCGATGGTGCCGATGACCGGGACCAAGCCGGTCGAGATGGGGCTGGCGCAGGACGATGTCGGGCTGGCCCGGCGGATCGGCGCCGATCCCTGCTATCGCCGGATGTTTGCGGCCGCCTTCCCCGACGCACCGGATGACCTGGGCTTCGCAAGGGTGACCGCGGCTCTTGCGGCGTTCCAGCGGACGATGATCTCCTTCGGCAGCGCCCATGATCGCGGCAAATTGTCGCCACTGGCGCAGCGTGGGGCCAGGCAATTTGCCGCAGCGGGCTGTGGCAGCTGCCATTCCGGGCCGGACTTCACCGACAGCAAGACCCATTATGTCGGCACCGCTGCGCCGCAGGAGGTCGATGCGGCGGCCTATGGCGGCAAGCCCCTGCCGCCGGGCTTCGAGCCGCCGCCCGAGCAGTTCCGCACGCCGTCGTTGCGCAATGTCGCCGTCACTGGCCCCTGGCTGCACGATGGCCAGTCGCCGACGATCGAATCGGCGATCCGCCGCCACGCCGCGCCGATGCTGATCGATGTCGACATGCCTGCTCTGCTCGCCTTTCTCGACGCGCTGACGGACCATGATTTCCTGAAGAATGCCGCGTTGGCCCGGCCGGCCGCGACCTGCCCGATTCCCGCGTGAGTTGGCCCTGCCTGAAAACGCCCGTTCGAAGGACAAAAAAAGGGCCAGCCCCGAAAGGCCAGCCTTGATAAGTTTTAGGAGAGGATGCCTGAAAGGCCTCTCCTATGTGCAGCGCAGCGCGTTCTTTCGCAATTGCGAAGGGCGGCACCGTCGTTGCAGATATTGCAACTTCGTTACCGCCAGCGCGATGGAACGACAAAACGCCCGGTGTCCCGAGGGGCACCGGGCGTTTCAAGTCATTGTTCTGACGCCATTTAGCGAGAGGCCGTTTCCAGCCTCCCGATCAGATCAGCGCGTCAGCTTCTTATAGGCAAGGCGCGTCGGACGATCGGCGGCATCGCCCAGGCGACGGCGCTTGTCTTCCTCATAGGCCTCGAAATTGCCTTCGAACCATTCGACATGGCTGTCGCCTTCGAAGGCGAGGATGTGGGTCGCCAGACGGTCGAGGAAGAAGCGGTCATGGCTGATGACCACGGCGCAACCGGCGAAATTCTCGATCGCCTCTTCCAGGGCCGCCAGCGTTTCGACGTCAAGGTCGTTGGTCGGTTCGTCGAGCAGCAGCACGTTGCCGCCGCGCTTCAGCATCTTGGCTATGTGGACGCGGTTGCGCTCACCACCCGACAGCTTGCCGACATTCTTCTGCTGGTCCTGGCCCTTGAAGTTGAAGGCGCCGACATAGGCACGGGTCGACATGTCATGGCCGTTGACCTTGACGTAATCGAGGCCATCCGAGACTTCTTCCCAGACATTCTTCGACGGATCGAGATGGTCGCGGCTCTGGTCGACATAGCCCAGACGCACGGTCGAGCCGATGTCGATCTCGCCCGAATCGGGGGTTTCCTGACCGGTGATCAGACGGAACAGGGTCGATTTACCCGCGCCGTTCGGACCGATGACGCCAACGATGCCTCCGGGCGGCAGCATGAAGGACAGATCCTCGAACAGCAGCTTGTCGCCATAGGCCTTGGAAATGCCCTTGGCCTCGATCACCTTGCCGCCCAGGCGCTCAGGCACCTGGATGACGATCTGCGCCTTGCCGGGCGCACGATTTTCCTGGGATGCAACCAGCTGCTCGAACTTGGCGATACGCGCCTTGGACTTGGTCTGGCGGCCCTTGGGGCCCTGACGAATCCACTCCAGCTCGTCGTTGATCGCCTTCTGACGGCCGGTCGCCTCGCGGTCTTCCTGCTCCAGGCGCTTGGCCTTCTTCTCCAGATAGGTGGAGTAGTTACCTTCATAGGGGAAATATTTCCCGCGATCGAGCTCCAGGATCCAGCCGACGACATTGTCGAGGAAGTAGCGGTCGTGGGTGATCATCAGCACCGACCCGGCATATTCCTTGAGGTGGTTTTCCAGCCAGGTGACGCTTTCGGCGTCAAGATGGTTGGTCGGTTCGTCGAGCAGCAGGATGTCCGGCTTCTGGATCAGCAGGCGGGTGAGCGCGATGCGGCGCTTTTCACCGCCTGACAGGCTTTCCACCGACCAGTCCGACGGCGGGCAGCGCAGCGCTTCCATCGCGATTTCGAGCTGGTTGTCGAGCGTCCAGCCATCGGCGGCGTCGATCTGTTCCTGCAGCGTGCCCATTTCCTCCATCAGCGCGTCGAAATCGACGTCTTCCGGCGGATCGGCCATGATCATGCTGATCTCGTTGAAGCGGTCCAGCTTGTCCGCCATCTCGCGGGCGCCGTCCTTGACGTTTTCCAGCACATTCTTGGTCGGGTCGAGCTGCGGCTCCTGGGGCAGATAGCCGACGGTGACATTCTCGCCCGGCCAGGCTTCGCCGCTGATGTCGGTGTCGATGCCGGCCATGATCTTGATCAGGGTCGACTTGCCCGCACCGTTCGGGCCGACGATGCCGATCTTGGACCCGCGATAGAATTGCAGATTGATGTTGTTCAACACCGGCTTGGGCGCGCCGGGGAAGGTCTTTGTCATGTTCTTCATGACATAGGCATATTGCGATGAGGCGGACATGGGTTCGCGCAGCTCCAAAGGGTATGGACAGGAAAATTTGCGCCGAATTAGCGAAGGCGGAAGCCATTGGCAAATGGGGTATGTCTCAGTAAGCCTTCAGCCATGCAGAAAATCCGATCGGGCCCGCTCGCCGCCCTGCTCCTTGGCAGCATCTTCACTCCCGCTCTGGTCCAGGCCGCTCCGGCCAGCGACGCCGCGATTCGCGAAGCCGCCCTGAAGGATGATGTCGCCTGGGACATTACCGAAGGGCTGACGACCGAAGTCGGCCCGCGCCCGGCCGCCACGCCGCTCGAAGCGCGCGGGCGCGAATGGGCCGCCGCCAAGCTCAAGGCATTGGGCTTCGCCAATGTCCGCATCGAACCCTATAAGATGCCGCTGTGGGAACGCGTCCATGACGAAGCGGCGATCATCGCCCCCTTCCCGCAGAAGCTGGTCGTCGCGGCGCTGGGCAACAGCGGATCGACCCCGGCCCAGGGGATCGAGGGTGAAATCGCCTATTTCCCGACCATCGCCGACCTGCAGGCCGCGCCGGACAGCGCGGTGAAGGGCAAGATCGTGTTCGTCAGCCATGACATGGTCGCCGCCCAGGACGGGTCGGGCTATGGCTATTATGGCGCCGCGCGCCGCCAGGGCCCCAGCATCGCCGCCAAGAAGGGCGCGATCGCGATCCTGGTGAAGTCGATCGGCACCGATCATCACCGCATTGCCCATACCGGCGTGCAGATGTGGGCCGATGGCGTGACGCCGATCCCGGCCGTGGCCGTCAGCGTACCCGATGCCGAGCAGATGGCGCGCATCGTGTCGCGCGGCCAACCGATCCGCGTCCACCTGACCGCCGTGTCGAAGACCGCCAAGGACCAGCCGTCGGGCAATGTCATCGCCGAAATCTCCGGCAGCGATCCCAAGGCCGGCGTCATTATCGCCGCCTGTCACCTCGACAGCTGGGACCAGGGCACCGGCGCGATCGACGATGCGTCGGGCTGTGGCATCGTGGCCGCCGCCGCGTTGCAGGTGGCCAAGGCCGGCACGCCGCGCCGCACGATCCGCGTCCTGTTCGCCGGCGCCGAGGAAGTGGGCGGCAATGGCGGCCGCGCCTATTATGCCGCCCATGGCAAGGAGCCGCATGCGCTGGTGCTGGAATCGGACTTCGGCGCCGACAAGGTGTGGAAAGTCGACTTCACCCTGCCCGCCGGCCATGAAGCGCTTTCGGCCAGGATCGCGCAGGGGCTGGCGCCGCTGGGCATCGTGCCGAGCCGTGACAAGGCGCATGGCGGATCGGACATCGAACCGCTGGTCGAGGCCGGCATTCCGGTGATCGACCTGCAGCAGGACGGGACCCGCTATTTCGATATTCACCACACGCCTGACGACACGCTGGATAAGATCGATCCCGCGCAGCTGCGCCAGAATGTCGCCGCCTGGGCGGTCACGCTGAACATTGCTGCGAATGCGCCAGAAACATTGGGCATTAACTGAACTTTTATAGTAGAGAACGCCCCGTCGCGTGATTCTGCCGTTTCACCGACGTCAGAAAAGCATTGATTTGTGCAGCGCACACGTTAATGCGGGTCGCTCGCGTAGGGTCACATTTGTAACGTGCCAGACGCGGCATAATGCTATGGGAGCCGTACACAATGAAGAAGATCGCTGTTGTTTTCGCTTCGGCCAGCCTGATGGCCCTCGCCGCTTGCGGTGAGAAGCCGGCCAACGAAACCGCGAACGCTTCGAACGCCGTCGTCGAGAACGTTGTCGAGAACGCCGCCAACGCTGCTGACAACGCCGCGAACGCCGCCAACGAAGCTGCTAACGCCGCTAACGTTGCTGAGAACGTTGCGAACGCGCACTAATCTCTGCCACGGCGAGATTTCGAAGGGCGGGCCTATATGGTCCGCCCTTTTTATTTGTCCGCGCAATATATGTGGCTCGACATGATTTTCGGGCATTGACGCCGGCGGCGCTCGAACGCTAAGGCGCGCGTGCATCGGGGAGTAGCGCAGTCTGGTAGCGCGCCTGCTTTGGGAGCAGGATGTCGCAGGTTCGAATCCTGTCTCCCCGACCATTTCCAAATATTATCAGTTGGATATACGGCGTCGCTGTTACTGCTTCAGCGCGACAGCATCGATCGTCGGACATCCTCTGTCCCGCCAGCCATGGCCATGTCGGCCTGAGCCACCGCCTCGCCGATCAGGATCAGGGTCGGGCGATCATCGGCAAAAGCCTGCGTCACCAGCGGCAGGAGATCGAGGCGCGTGCGCAACTGCTGTTCCTGCGGCAGCGAAGCATCGCAGGTGATGAGCGCCGGGGTCGCGCCCGGCAGGCCCGCAGCGATCAGCGCGCGACTGAGTTCCGGGGCGGCCTCGCGTCCCATATAGACGGCCAGGGTGCAGGCCGGATCGGCCAGGGCATCCCAATCCAGATCCAGCGCCTGGCCCCGGCGGCTGTGCGCCGTCACGAACTGGACCCGGCGCGCAATGCCGCGCAGCGACAGGGAAATGCCCGCCGACGCCGCGACGGCGCTGGCCGCCGTGATGCCGGGGCAGATCCGAACGCGAACGCCGACCGCGCGCAGCGCCGTCATTTCCTCGGTCGAACGGGCGAACATCGCCGGGTCGCCGCCCTTCAGCCGAACCACCCGCTTGCCCGCCAGCGCCGCCTCCACCAGCATCTCGTCGATCGTCTGCTGATCCTTCGAATGGCGGCCCGACCGCTTGCCGACGCTGACCCGTTCGGCATGATCGGAAATGAGGTCCAATATGCCCGGCCCGACGAGCGCGTCGTGGAAGATGATGTCCGCCGCGCGGATCAGCCTTTCGGCCTTGCGCGTCAGCAGGTCGGGATCGCCCGGCCCGGCACCGACCAGCCAGACGTCACCCGGCGCGATGAGGTCATTCGGCTGCATGCAATGTCTCCTGCGAGGTCTGGGCCAGGATATTGGCGATGGCGGGGCGGCAGGAACCGCAATTGGTGCCCGCGCCCAGCGCCTTGCCGATGGCAGGCACGTCGACCAGCTTCTGATCGCGGATCGCCGCGACGATCTGGTTGAGGCCGATATCGAAGCAGACGCAGATGGTGGCGCCCTTGTCCGGCTGGCTACCCGGCCCGCGGGCGGCCAGCACGGTGGCGCCTACATCGTCGGCCGCCAACTGGCCGATCAGCCAGTCGCGCGAGGGCAACAGGCCGGTGCGGGTGACGAACAGCACGCCGGCCAGCCGGCCGTCCTGGATGATCGCGACCCGTCGGCTGCCGCGCACATGATCGATCGCCTCGACCCGCTCGCCCCTGGGCAGGCAGGCTTCCAGTCGGGCGGCATCGCCATTGCCGGCCAGTTCATAGAGCGCCCCGCCCGGCACCGCGACCCGCGTCGCCCAGAGGCAGGGCAGCTTTGCGGGCTCCTGCCCACGCAGGATCAGGAAGCCCTGCCATTGGGTCGAGACCTTCTCGACCGCGGCCGGGGTCGACTTGAAGCCGGGCTGGCCCGAATGCGGATCGACCAGCGGACGCGGTAGCAGGCCGGTACGCCCGCCACTCGATATCTGATCGGTCCAGTGGATCGGGGTGAAGATTTCGCCCGGCCGCTGGCTGTCGCTGATGCTGACGCGGAAAAGGCTGTTGCCCTGCGCGGTCGACACCCGCGCCAGATCGCGATCGGCCAGGCCCAGCGCATCGGCATCCTGCGGGTGGATTTCGACCTGCGGCTCCTCACGATGGCGCGCCAGCTTGGGCGCCAGACCCGTACGGGTCATCGTGTGCCATTGATCGCGATAGCGGCCGGTGTTGAGCGTCAGCGGCCAGTCACGCAGCGGCCCCTGCAAATCCATCTGCTTCGTCAGCACCAGCCGCGCCTTGCCGTCCGGGGTCGGAAAATGCCCGTCGGCAAAGGGCGCTTCGCCCCAGCGGAAACTGTCCATCGCGTCATAGCCATCGTTGCCGATCGCCGCCTGCGCGCGCAGGTTGAGCAGCCGCTGCCCCTCATTCTGATAGGCGGTCAGGCGCGCATGTTCGCGCCAGATGTCAGCCGGCCGATCATAGGCAAAGGCGTTTTTCCAGCCCATGCGGCGGGCGACCTGGGTGATGATCCACCAGTCGGGCCGGGCCTCGCCGGGCAATGCCATGAACGGGCGCTGGCGGCTGATGGTGCGGTCCGAATTGGTGACCGTGCCATCCTTTTCGCCCCAGCCGGCGGCCGGCAGGCGGACATGGGCATGGGCGCTGCTGTCGGTGTCGGCGATGATGTCCGACACGACGAGGAAGGGGATCGCCTCCAGCGCATCACGCACCCGGCCGGCATCGGGCAGCGAGACGGCGGGATTGGTCGCCATGATCCAGAGGGCCTTGATCCGGCCTTCATCGATGGCGCGGAACAGGTCGACGGCCTTCAGCCCCGGCTTGCTCGCCATCTGTGGCGCAGCCCAGAAGCGGCCGACGCGGGCGACATTTTCCGGCGCAAAGTCCATATGCGCGGCGAGCGTGGACGCCAGCCCGCCAACCTCGCGCCCGCCCATGGCATTGGGCTGGCCGGTGATGGAAAAGGGCGCCGCGCCCGGCTTGCCGATGCGACCGGTGGCGAGATGGACATTGATGATCGCATTGACTTGATCGGTGCCGCGGATCGACTGGTTGATGCCCTGGCTGAACAGCGTGACGGTGCGCGGGATCGCCGCGAACAGCTCGAAAAAGGCCTTCAGCAGCGCCGGGTCGAGGTCGCAGGCCTGGGCCGTCGTCCACAGGTCATGGCCGGTGCGGACATGATCCCAGAATCCGTCGGGCGCGTTCACATGATCGGCCAGATAGGTCGGATCAGTCACGCCCTGTGCGTCGCACCAGGCGAGCAGCCCGGTCATCAGCGCGACGTCGCTGCCGGGCCGGATCGGCAGATGAAGGTCAGCGCCTTCGCAGGTTTCGGTGCGGCGCGGATCAATCACGACCAGCTTGGTGCCGCGGTCGGCCCGCGCCGCCTGAATACGCTGGTAGACGATCGGGTGGCACCAGGCGGTGTTGGAGCCGACAAGGATGATGAGGTCCGCTTCCTCGAGATCGTCATAGCTGGCCGGCACCACATCCTCGCCAAAGGCGCGATTATGGCCGGCGACCGCGCTCGACATGCACAGGCGGCTGTTGGTGTCGATGTTCGCCGACCCGATGAAGCCCTTCATCAGCTTGTTGGCGACATAATAATCCTCGGTCAGCAACTGGCCCGAGACATAGAAGGCCACGCTGTCCGGGCCATGGCGCTCGATCGTCTCGCGAAATTTCTTCGCGACCAGATCCAGCGCCTTGTCCCAATTGGCGCGGCGCTTGCCGATCATCGGGTGGAGCAGGCGGCCGGTCAGCGCCACTGTCTCACCCAGATGCGTGCCCTTGGAACAGAGGCGTCCGCCATTGGCCGGATGCGCCTCGTCCCCCTTGATGATCACCGAGCGCGGCCCGGTCGGCGTGGCGGCGATGCCGCAGCCGACGCCGCAATAGGCGCAGGTGGTGCGGATCGCCTGTGCCATCAGGCCGCCTTTGCCGCGCTGGGCACGGGAATGACCGCCTCGCGCAGCAGGAAGATGCGGCCCGCCTCCACCTTGAGCGGGATGGTGGGCACGCAGCCTTCATCGCTGCCCAGCGCCTTGCCGGTCTTGAGCGAGATGTTCCAATTGTGCAGCGGGCAGGCAACGACCGAACCATGGACGATGCCCTGGCTCAGCGGCCCCTGCTTGTGCGGGCACTTGTTGACCAGCGCGTAGAACTGATTGTCCTGCGTGTGAAAGATGGCGATTTCCTCGCCGCCGCGCACCGGCAGGGTGCGGGCATTGCCGGGCGAGATCTGATCGACGGGGCCGATGTCCAGCCAGGTGCCGACTTGGGTGTTCGGGATCATGCGAGCGTCTCCATTGGGCGGACTTCGGCCAGATGCTGGTGCAGTTCGGCGTCCTCGCCGGCGGCGCGACGCGCCCAGGGATCGTCCTGCATGAACTGCTGCGAGAAGAGGAAACGGGCGCGCAGCGCTTCTCGGCCGACATCATCCGCGACGATGCGGCCCTTCACATAATCGACGCCGACGCGCTCGATCCAAGGCGCGGTGCGCTCCAGATAGCGGGCTTCCTCGCGATAGAGCTGGATGAAGGCGGCGCAATAATCGAGCGCCTCCTGCTCGGTCGCGACCTTGCAGAGCAGGTCGGTGGCCCGGACATGGATGCCGCCATTGCCGCCGACATGCAGTTCGTAGCCGCTGTCGACACAGACCACGCCGAAATCCTTGATCGTCGCCTCCGCACAATTGCGGGGGCAGCCCGACGCCGCGATCTTGAACTTGTGGGGCATCCACGAGCCCCAGGTCATATGCTCGATCTTGACGCCAAGGCCGGTCGAATCCTGCGTGCCGAAGCGGCACCATTCCGACCCCACGCAGGTCTTCACCGTGCGCAGCGACTTGCCATAGGCATGGCCCGACACCATGCCGGCGGCATTGAGATCGGCCCAGACGGCGGGCAGGTCTTCCTTCCTGATGCCGAAAATATCGAGCCGCTGGCCGCCGGTCACCTTGACCATCGGGGCGTTGTACTTCTCGACAACATCGGCGATCGCGCGCAGTTCCCTGGGGTTGGTCAGCCCGCCCCACATGCGCGGCACGACCGAATAGGTGCCGTCCTTCTGGATATTGGCGTGCATCCGTTCGTTGACGAAGCGGCTGCGCTGGTCGTCCTGATAGTCGCCCGGCAGCGCGCAGAGCAGATAATAATTGAGCGCGGGGCGGCAGGAGGAGCAGCCCTCCGGCGTCGACCAGTTCAATTTCTGCATGACTTCGGGGATCGAGCGCATGTCCTGCGCGACGATCTCGCGACGGACATCATCATGGGTGAAGCTGGTGCATTTGCACATCGTCTTCGGCCCCGACTGGACATCGTCGCCCAGCGTCAGCGCGAGCAGGGTTTCGACCAGGCCGGTGCAGCTACCGCAGCTGGCCGACGCCTTGCAGGTGGCGCGGACCGTATCCAGGCTGTGCGCGCCCTTGGCGATGCAGGAAACGACCTGGCCCTTGCTGACGCCGTTGCAGCCGCAAATCTCGGCTTCGTCCGAGAGCGCCGCAACGGCCGCCTTAGGGTCCAGCGCGCCCCCTCCCGAGGCGAAGGCCTGGCCGAAGATCAGCATGTCGCGCATGTCGGCGACATTTTCCTCGCGCTTGAGGAGATCGAAATACCAGCCGCCATCGACGGTATCGCCATAGAGCACCGCGCCGATCAGCTTGTCGTCCTTGACGATGACCCGCTTGTAGACGCCGCGCGAGGCGTCGCGCAGGACGATATCCTCACACCCCTCGCCGCCGGAAAAGTCACCGGCGGAGAAGACGTCCAGCCCCGCGACCTTGAGCTTGGTCGAAGTGACCGAGCCCTTATAGCCCGAAGGCTGGTCGGTCAGGCCGTCGGCGAGGCTGCGGCACATGTCCCACAGCGGCGCGACCAGACCATAGACATTGCCGTCATGTTCGACGCATTCGCCGACCGCCAGCACGTCGGGATCGCTGGTGACCATATGATCGTCGACCTGGATGCCGCGATTGACGGCCAGGCCGGCGTCGCGGGCCAGCGCGGTCGCGGGGCGGATGCCGACCGCCATCACCACCAGACTGGCCGGGATTTCGCGGCCGTCCTTCAGCCGCACACCCTCGACCTTGCCATCGCCATAAATGGCTTCGGTATTGGCGCCGGTCAGGATGGTCTGGCCACGTCCTTCGAGTGCGGTCTTGAGCAGCCAGCCGGCCGCCTCGTCCAGCTGCCGCTCCATCAGCGTGTCCATCAGATGGATGACGGTCACCTTCATGCCGCGCAGGGTCAGGCCATGGGCGGCTTCGAGGCCGAGCAGGCCGCCGCCGATGACCACCGCGCTGCCGCCATCGGCAGCGGCGGCGAGCATGGTGTCGACATCCTTCATGTCGCGGAAGCTGATGACGCCGGGCAGATCCTTGCCGGGCACGGGAATAATGAACGGATCGGAGCCGGTCGCGATCAGCAGCTTGTCATAGCCGATGGTGCGGCCCGACTGGCTGGAAACGGTCTTCGTGGCGCGATCGATGGCCTTTACCGGATCGCCGGCGATCAGTTCGATGCCATTGTCGGCATACCAGGCGGCGTCGTTGATGACGATCTGCTCGAACGTCTTTTCACCTGCCAGCACCGGCGAGAGCATGATGCGGTTATAGTTCACATAGGGTTCCGCACCGAAGATGGTGACGCGATAGCGTCCCGCATCCCGCGCCAGCAATTCCTCGACCGCGCGGCAGCCGGCCATGCCGTTGCCGATGACGACCAGATGCTCGCGTGCTTGCCCCAAAGGCGGCAGGACATTGTCCTCATCCTGCGTGACCGGGTCGATCCCGTCCTGAAAGTCCATCCCCGTTACTCCAGAAAAGAAAAAAGCCGCCATCCAGACCCTCGGGGATTGAAACCCGAGAGTCTGGATGGCGGCTTTGCCATCATCTAGTGCCTTGCCGATCCTACCCTGAACCGTCGCAGCGATGTGAAGCGGGACATCCTTGTCCCTTGCAGTGCAGCATATGGGGAATCGCCCGAACGCTCAAGCGATTCCTCTCATGGCTTTTCAATCAGATGCTCCAGTCGGCCTGAAGCCACAATTTCTCGGTATCGCTCGCCATCGCCCGCGCATCATAATGGGCGTAGCGCACCGACAGGGCGGTCCTGCGCAGCTTCGCAGATGCGATCAGATCCCACTCATTACCATAATGCTGGTCGAGCCGATCGCTTTCGAACCGGTGCCAGGTCGCGGCTAGCGCGACCCCCGACAGCGGCCCTACCTGCTTCCAGCCATAGCCGGTACCGACATAGAGGTCGCGCATGCCGTTGGCGGGCGTGGTCAGGAACTTGTCGGCCCAGCCCTGGAACTTGAAATTGGTGCCGAGCGGCGTCTGGAAGCTGGTGAGCGCAGCGCCATGGCTGGCGCCCAGCACCTCATAGCCGGCATTGAGCTTCCAGCCGTGCAGGTCGAGCGTGGCGTCGGCCAGCCAGTAATCGGCGGCATAGTCATTGGGATTGCGGTGATAATCCAACTGGCGGGCATAGCTGAGCTGATAGGCGAACTTCGCAAATTTGGAGAGCGGCTGGTTGCCCGCCAGGCGCACGCCATAGGTCTGGCTCGACAGGCGATAGGCCTGCACCGCCGCCTCGTCCTGATCGACCAGATAGGCAAAGCCGCTGAGCATACCCAGCGGCGTGGCATAGGAGAGATTGGCGAGGATATTGTCGCCGCTGATCGCCTGCTGGCGCGCGCCCTTGCCCTGAAAGCCCCAGATGGTGCGTACGCTCCAGGCATAGGAAACATCCAGTTTCAGCCCCTGGGCCGGGGTCAGTTCGGCACGCACCGCGTCGAAGGTCTGGCCATTGTCGCGGAAGGCGACATTGCCGACGAAGCGCTCATCATCCAGCACGATCTTCTGCCGTCCGCCGGTCAGGGTCAGCCACTTGGTCCGATATTGCAACTGGGCGATATAGAGGGCGACATTCTGCGGATCGGCCACCAGCGGCTTGGTCGCTGCATTGTCGAAACCGTCGAAATAACGGTCGATGACCGCCAATGTCCCCTGCCCCACCAATGTCGCCGACAGCGCGCCGCTGCTGGCCGTCAGGCCGGCGCGGGCCCGGACGGTGAGCGCATCGGCCTGCTGCGCCAGGCCATCCTGATCGACATGTTCGTAGCGCAGCCGCGCCTCGGCGACGGGTTTCAGCTCGATCTGCTGGGCACAAGCAGGCCCGGCGACGGCCAGCGCGGCCGTCGTTGCGAGAAGATATTTCATGGATGATCGTCCCCCCTCGGACGGAAAGAGCGTGGTTCGGGGCGGCAGTCCTCAGAAGGAGGCCGCCGCCCTCCTCTCCAACTCAGATGCGGGCGCCGCTGGTCCAGTTGGCGCGCCACTTCGCCTTGACCAGCGCCACGCCCAGCAGGGCCAGCACGGCAAGACCGGCGAAGATCAGGAAGCCGGGCGCGAAGCTGCCGGTCAGTTGCTTGGCAAGGCCGAGCGAACTGGCGAGGTAGAAGCCACCAATGCCGCCGGCCATGCCGACAAGGCCGGTCATCACGCCGATTTCCGCCTGGAAACGCTGCGGCACCAGTTGGAAGACCGAACCGTTGCCGGTGCCCAGCGCCAGCATGGCCAGGACGAACAGGGCCAGCGCGCTGGCCAGTGTCGTCGCCTGCGACACGCCGGCCAGCGCCAGCGCCGCGACGACATAGACGATCATCAGCGCCTTCACGCCGCCAATCCGATCCGCCAGCGCGCCGCCCATCGGCCGTACCAGCGACCCGGCGAAGACGCAGGCTGCGGTGCAATAGCCCGCGATGATCGGGGTCAGTCCGAACTGGTCGGTGAAATAGATGGGCAGCGATGCCGCCAGCCCGACGAAGCCACCGAAGGTCACGGCATAGAAGGCCATCAGCCACCAGGCGTCCGCCGTCTTGAGCGGCTCGAAATAATCGACCAGCCGTTTGGCCGGCGGCGCATTGGGCGCATCCTTGGCCATGATCATATAGGCGACGAAAACGATCGACAGCGGGATGCAGGCAAGACCCAGCACCGCATTCCAGCCAAATGCCTTGGCCAGCATCGGCGCGAACAGCGAGGCCAGCACCGTGCCCGAATTGCCCATGCCGGCAAGGCCCATCGCCTTGCCCTGATGCTCGGGCGGATACCAGCGGCTGGCGAGCGGCAGCGCGATCGCGAAGCTGGCGCCGGCAAAGCCCAGGATCACGCCCAGAACCAATGTGCCGCCGAAGCTGTTGACGCCCATCAGCCAGGCCAGGAACAGGCCGGCGATGACGATGATCTGGCTGATCGCGCCGGACCGCTTCGGGCCGATGCGATCGACCAGCAGGCCGTTGACGACGCGAAGCAGCGCGCCGGCGAGCGTCGGTGTCGCCACCATCAGCCCCTTTTCCGCGGGCGTCAGCGCCAGCGTCTTGGCGATCATCGGCGCCAGCGGCCCCAGCAAGACCCAGACCATGAAGGCGAGATCGAAATAGAGAAAGGCGGCAATCAGGGTCGGCGCGTGGCCGGCCTTCCAGAAGCTTGTCGTGGCGGGGCCCGATGCGGCCTCCCCTTCGCGGTCCCAATAAGCAGTAGCCATGATGCGTCCCCCAACCAATGGAACTGGAAACGAAAAAAGCCGCAGGCCGGACGCGCGCACTCATGGCGTGGTCCGGTCAGCGGCTTTGCTGCGAAAAATGGATGGAATGGCGATCCCACCCTTGGGACGGCGCATTCGTCTGGACGCGCCTCGTCGCGCGATCGCTTATCTTATCCCGTAGAATGCATTATGTTGCAAGGCACAAATTCGCCCTTCATTTCAACGGAGCGGCGCAGAATCCCGCAGGAAATCCTCGATCCGTTCGGGGTCGAAGATTCGCCCGTCGAAAAAGCGATCCGGGCCAAGCGTCAGGTCGCCGCGATGCGCCCCGACCGGCATCGGGGTCGTGACCGCCCCTTCCAGCTTCATGCTCGCGCCGGGCATCGGCAGGCCGCTATCGGCCAGCGCCCGGCGGAAGATGTCCGGTCGGAAGACGGCGGCGGCGCGCGCCGCAGTTTCGGCATCATGGGCCACCATGCCCCAGCGGACCAGCTGCGAATAGATCCACAGCGCCTGGCTGCGCCAGGGGAAGGCGGTGGCTTCGCGCGCGAACAGCATGAAGTCGGGATTGGCGATTGGCACGTCGCCGCGGCGCGCCACGATCCGCCCCGACAGTGCGCGCAAGATCAACTCGGCCGGTTGATCGACATAGCGGGGGTCGGACAGGAGATCGGCAAGCGCCTCATGATGCGCCGGATCGTCGCACCAGGCGGCCGACCGGGCGAGCGCGCGCAGCAAGCGATCGACCGTTTCCGGGTTCGCCTCCAGCCAGTCCTGACGAAAGGCCAGAACCTTTTCCACGCCGCGCTGCCAGATGCGTTCGCCGATCGCGACGGTTTCAGCCAGCCCGGCCTCGATCGCCGCGCTGCCCCAAGGTTCGCCGGCGATGAAGCCGTCAATTTCACCCGCCCGCATCGCCTCGACCGTCAGCGAGGGCGGCAGCACGCGCAGCACGACATCCCGATCGGGATCGATGCCCGCGCTCGCCAGCCAATAGCGCAACATGATCGCATGGCTGGAAAAGCGGTGGACGACACCGATCACCGGCTTGCGCCGCCACAGCCCGATCGCGGCGGCGAAATCATGGGCTGTGCCCAGCGGATCAGCGAGCCGCCGGGCGATGTCCGGTTCCAGTGCCTTGGCGAAGTCCGGTGCCATCACCAGCATATTGCCGTTGACGTTGAGCTTGTAAGGCGCGGCCAGTGCGGCGGGCTGCTGGCTGAGGCCAAGCGTCACCGCCACGGCCAGCGGCGCCAGCATCTGCGCGCCCTGCACCTGGCCATAGACCAGCCGGTCGCGCAGCGTCGCCCAGCTGGTGGTCCGCACCAGATCGAGCGCGATCCCCTCTTCCTCGGCAAAGCCCCGTTCGCGCGCGACCGCCAGCACGGCCACGTCCGTCAGCGGCAGAAAGGCTATCCGCAGCAACTCGCTCATATGCCCCCTCCCAACAGGTCGCTGGCGGTAATCAGCGCCTGCGCCACATCCACGATCTTCTTGCCCTGGTTCATCGCGCTCGACCGCAGCAGCGCATAGGCATCCTGCTCGGACAGGCTGCGCTGGTTCATCAGGATCGATTTCGCCCGGTCGATGACCTTGCGGTCGGCCAGCGCGGTGCGCGCCTCGTCCAGTTCCGACTGCATGCGGGCGAAGGCATTGAAGCGCCGTACCGCCAGTTCCAGCACTGGCTTCACCCGTTCCTTGCGCAGGCCATCGACGACATAGGCGGATACGCCCGCATCGATCGCCGCGCCGATCATCGCATCATCGGACTGATCGACGAACATCGCGATCGGCCGGGCAAGCGCACGACTGACCGTCAGCATCTCCTCCAGCGTGTCGCGACTGGGGCTGCCCAGATCCATCAGCACCACATCGGGCGCCATCCGCTCCAGCCGGGCAACGAAGGCGCCGCGGGGCGGGACGATATGAATATCGTCATAGCCCGCCTCACGCAGCCCTTCTTCCAGGACCGTCGCTCTCAATCCGCTGTCGTCGATGATGACAATTCGCATGGCGCCCCTTTGGATACGCCCATAGCAGCAGTCCGACGGCTCAGGTCAATCGAAAGCGAACGGCAATCGCCGGATCATTTCCGCATGCCGCCGGCGACGATGTCGTCCACGTCATGGATGACGCCGTTCATCATCACCTTCTTCACCTTGAAGGTGTTGGCAATGTCGGCGCGCGGATCGCCGTCGACCAGCACGATGTCGGCCAGCTTCCCGGCCTCCAGCGTGCCCGCATCCAGGTTCAGATCCTTCGCCGAATTGACGGTCGCGGTCTGGAGCGCCTGGAACGGCGTCAGCCCCGCGTCGACATAGGAGGAAATCTCCGCATGGAGATTGTTGGCGATCATCGTGTCGGTGCCAGCCGTCACCAGCGTGCCGGCATCATACATCTTCTTCAGGCTCTTATATTGCCCCTCCAGCAACGGGCGCAGCATGCTGGCCATCGGATCGGCTTCGGTGATCGTTTCGCGTGCCCAGACCGGATAGAGATTGAGGCGCGGGTCGTCCTTGTAGCCGGGATGCTTGGCCAGATAGGGCGTCATCGCACCGAAATGGGTCGGCGTCAGGGTCCGGCCGCTGCGGCCGAAAAGCTGGATCACATCTTCATAGGCCATGCCCTGCGGCCCCTGCTTGGGCGAATAGCCGCGCCGGCTGGTCGCGCCCATATGCTCGGTGCCATCCACGCCGGAAAAGGCGGCCGGGAAGATTTCATGGCCGCTGACCGGTATGCCCATCTCATGGGCGGCACGCACGATCTGGCGCTGGAACAGGTCGGGCATGCGCACATAGCTCTTGATCATGTCATAATGGAGCGCGCGCATGCGGGTGAATTCCCGCTCCAGATGGGCCGGGCTGGAGACCGCCACGCCCATCTTGTAATAGACGCGCTGCCATTCGAGCAGCGGCCCGGCGACATAAAGGCGCGGCGACAGGCGCACGCCCGATTCCGCCGCCTCGCGATCCTCCACCGCATCATAGATCTGCGTACCCGGATCGCGCACCGTGGTGATGCCATAGGCAAGCCAGGCCCGTTCCAGATTGGAGCCGAAATCCTTCTGGGCATGGGAATGATGTTCGATCAGGCCGGGAATGGCGGTGAGGCCGGTGCCGTCGACGAAATGCTCCGCCTGATGAAGCGCGGGATCATGGTCGCGGATTTCGGCGATGCGATGGCCGTCGACGATGATATCCTTGTCATGCTGGGTCACGTCATGGACGGAGTCGACCAGATTGCTGACATGAATGACGGTGCGCCCGGTCGGGTTGGCGATGCGATAGGTCAGGTCCAGCGGAATGTCGGTGATCGCACCGGTTTCGGTGTCGAGCGACTTCAGCTTGTCGGCCGACTGAAACAGGATCGTCTTGTTATCGCCGGCCCAGCTCGGGAAATAGGAGATGTCGGAGGTGTAGGAGCGCGGCGGCCCCAGCGGCTTGCCGTCGGCGGCCACCGGCCAGATCTTCAGCAGCCCCTCATAGATGGCGGCCATCTTCGTCCCGTCGGGCGACCAGGCAGGGCCGCCGCCGGCGCGGGTATCCATCGACATATTGGGTTCGGGCAGTTGCCAGAAGGGTTTGCCCACGCCATCGGTCGGCACCATGTAGACCTGGTTGGTGCCCTCGCGGAAGCTGTTGGAATATTTGTAGGATAGCGGGATGGCAACATATTTGCCGTCGGGCGACCAGCTGGGGCTGCCGGGCTGGCCCAGCGATCCCTGAAGGCGGGTGATCTTGCCGGTCGCGACATCGACCACGCACAGGCCGGCAACGCCCCAGCGCCCGTCGACATCGATATAGGCGATCCGCGTGCCGTCATGCGACCAGGCGGCACCCAGCGGCTGGGTGTCGATGTCGGTCAGCCGGCGATCCTTGCCGGTCTTCATGTCGCGGATCCACAGCTGTGGCAGGCCGCCGCCCTTGTCGGAGGTATAGACCAGGCTCTGGCCATCGGGCGACCAGGCCGGATCAGTGTCGAGCGCGCCATCCTTGGTCAGATTCTCCGGCACCCCGCCCTTGGACGACATGACATAGAGATCGCCGAGCGCGGCAAAGGCGATGCGGCTGCCATCTGGCGACAGGGTCGGGTGGACAATGCCCAGCGCCTTGCGCGGCGCAGTCGAATCCCAGTCGCGCTTGGCGCGGGCGTAGCTGGGCTTCACCACCTCCAGCGTGGCAGCGAAGTTGACGGTCGACAGGCTGGTGCCCTTGCGGCTGCGGATCTTACCGTCGGACACATAATAGTAACTGCCCTTCCCCCAGGATACACGGAAGGGGAAGACATTCTCGGCGCCGCTGACGGCCTTGCCATCGACTTCGAGACGGCTCCCCTGCGCATCCTGCACCACATAGGCAAGCTCGCCGCCGGGGCCGAAGGACGGCGCATCTATCTTGCCCTGCACCTGCTTCAACAGGCTTTCCTGCCCATCGGCGAGGGCCGTGACATAAAGGGCGGTCTTGGCGCCATCCGTCCCGGAATAGGCGATGCGCGCGCCGTCGGGCGACCAGCTGGGCATGCGATCCTCGCGCCCGTTGCTGCTGACCTGCTTCATCGCGCCGCTGGCGATGTCGAGCGTCCAGATGTCGTAATTGCCGCTGCGGTCGGACGAGAAGGCGATCGTCCGGCCGTCGGGCGACCAGACCGGCTCGCGATCATCATAGGCGCCCTCGGTCAGCTTGCGCATGTCGCTGCCGTCCGGCTTGATCGTCCAGAGATCATAATTGCCGTCGCGATAGGAAAAATAGGCGAGGCGCGAACCGTCGGGCGACCAGACCGGCTGGCGGGCATCGTTGAAATAGTCGGTGATCCGCTTCGCCTTGCCGCCGCTGGTCGGGATGATCCAGAGGCTCCCCTGAAGGTCGACCGCCAGCCATTTGCCGTCGGGCGATACCGACACCGCCATGGACGTGCCTTCATGCACATCGAAGGCGATCGGGGTCTCACCGCCGGGCGGGGGCAGATTGGCGGGCTGGGCATAGGCCTGGACGGCGCCGGCCGACAACAGGGCCAGCGACAGAAGCTTGAAGGCAGATTTCATCGGATCGATCCCCTTACCAACCAAATATATAGCGTTCGCGGCGCACATCCGCGCCACCGCGCAGCGTACCGCTGCCCGGCACCACGCCGGTAGCGACGATGCCGGTCGACACCGCGAACGGCCCCAGCACGTCCAGCTTGTGACCGCGCGCGGCCAGATCGTCGCGCACCGCCTCTGGCACGCGATCCTCGATTTCCAGCACGCCCGGCTCATCCTTCTTGATGCCGAAGGAGCCGTGGAAATGATTGGAATTGATCCGCGGCGCCTCGATCGCGGCCTGGAGCGGCTGGTTAAAGGCCAGCACCCGCAGCAGCACATTCATGATCTGCTGATCCTGATTGTCGCCGCCCGGCGTGCCGATCGCCAGATAGGGCTGGCCGTCCTTGAGCACCATCGATGGCGACAGGGTCGTGCGCGGCCGCTTGCCCGGCACCAGGACATTGGGGCTTTCCGGATCAAGATCGAACACGGTCAGGCGGTTGCTCATCGGCACGCCGGTGTCGCCCGCAATATAGGCGCCGCCCAGCATCCAGCCGGAACTGGGCGTGCAGGAAAAGAGGTTGCCATCCTTGTCCACCACTTCGATCGCGGTCGTGTCGGCGGTCGGCTTGGGCGGGGCTTTCAGCATATGCGGCGTGAATTGGGGCGTGGTCCGCGCCCTGCCCTCGAATGCCCAGGGATTGCCGAAGCGATGCTCCAGCGAGGCACGCGGGCCGATCTGCTTCGCCCGCTGCGCCGCATAGTCCTTCGACAACAACCCCTTCATCGGCACCGTCGCGAACTCGGGGTCGCCAAAATACATGTTGCGATCGTCGAAGGCGAGCTTGATCGCCTCGGCAACGGTGTGGAGATAGGGCGCGGAGCCCGGCTCCATGGTCGCGATCCCGGCCGCCTCGGCAATGTTGAGCGCCATCAGCATGGCCGGCCCCTGGCTCCAGAAACCCGCCTTGCAGACCTGATAGCCAAAGACGCTGGTCATCGCCGGCGCCTCGACCTTGCCCTTGTACTTGGCCAGATCCTCGTAGCGCATCAGGCCGCCGTCCCGCTCCATCGCGGCGCCGATCCGGCGGGCGATGTCCCCCTTGTA
The DNA here is from genome assembly GCF_005281675.1 of Sphingobium sp. MP9-4. Classification (NCBI taxonomy): domain Bacteria; kingdom Pseudomonadati; phylum Pseudomonadota; class Alphaproteobacteria; order Sphingomonadales; family Sphingobiaceae; genus Sphingobium; species Sphingobium sp. MP9-4. The sequence continues at coordinate 27,443 of NZ_LUFI01000002.1, forward strand.
GAAGGCATCGCGCCCGGCCTGGATCGCCGCCTTGCGATCGCCGCTCTTCTTGAACGCGGCGGCATCGGCGTCGGCAATGATCCGCATCGTGCGGGCGAGGTTGGGCTGGCGGAAAATCTCCCCGGTCTTGGGCAATTGGCCACCGGGATAATAGGCGTCGTAGGCGTCCTTATATTTGGACGTCGCCTTCTGCTGGCTGACGAACACTTCGGCCAGGAAATTATACATGACGAAACCGTCGGCCAGCTCGATGGCGGGCTGCATCACTTCATGCAGCCCCATCGTGCCGTTGAGCTGGAGCGCGAGCGCCATCGCATCGACCATCGCCGGCACGGTGCCGCCATTTGGGCCATTGCCCGGAATGACGCCGGCATCGGCGAACTTGTCGGGCGTGGCCAGCCCCGGCGCGACGCCCTGGCCGCTGATCAGCGACACCTTCTTCGTCTTGCCGTCATAGATGATGGTCGGCGCTTCGCCGCCAAAGCCGAAATGCGAAATCTCGGTCACGGCCGCGGCAAAGACCGCCGCCACGCCCGCGTCGGTCGCATTGCCGCCGGCCAGCAGGATTCGCGTCCCCGCCGCCACGGCATAATGACGCCCGGCCGCGACGATGCCGAACTGGCCGACGATTTCAGGCCGCAGCGTTTCGCCCGTGCTAACCAATCTGGTTGGCTCGATCGCCGCCTTGCCGGGCTTTGCCGGCGCATTGCCCGCCTGGGCGGAGGCCGGCCCGGCACCCGCGACCAAGGCCGCACCGGCCATGGCCGACGCCGCGAACTCCCGCCGGGTCACCCCCTGCTTTGCGTTATCGCTCATCGATGGAATCCCCTGTTTTCGGCCTGTCCGGCATCACCCGAGGGAAGGCGTTTGCCGGCCGATACGCGCAACAACGAGCCAACCCGATTTTTCCGCTATATGCCGGTAAATCCGATTTTATTTCAAAAATATTTCGAAACATATGGTGGAAATTTCACGCCCATCAGTTCTAGCGCAATGAACGCGCACAATGGTGGGTGTTGTGCCCGGAAAAAGCCTTGCCGTCGTGAGGGCGACAGCAGCAACGATTTCCCACGCAAGGGATGATGCCGGAACTCCAGTTTTTCGGGAGGGCCTGCAAATGCACTATCTGAACGGTCATCAATAAGCATGGGTCGCTGCACGCGTCGTGCGGCGCCGACATTTGCCGACCTCCCCAATCTCTGAACCGGAAAGGCACCTTTGCCTAACGGCGCGAAGCTTCAGGCTTCAACACAGGGGAACAATAATGACGAGAGAAAGAGGAAAGACGCTTTTCGCCTTAACCACCGCCCTAACCAGTGCCAGTCTCTGGGCGTTGACGGCCGGCATGGCCCAGGCCCAGTCCAGCACAGAAGCCGCCCCGCAGGCCGGTGAACCGGCCTCTGCGGAAATTGTCGTCATCGGTTCCCAGATCAAGGGCGCCAATACCGCCGGCGCGCTGCCGGTCAGCCTGGTCGGCGAAGAGCAGATCGAGGCCGTGGCCGCCGTTTCGGGCGCCGACCTCTATCGCTCCATCCCGCAACTGGGCGGCGTCACCTTCAACGAACAGGTGTTGGGCGGCGGCAACGCCAACGCCGCGCGCGGCGACGTATCGACCGTTTCGCTGCGTGGCCTGGGCCAGGGCAACACGCTGCTGCTGATCAACGGCCGCCGCACCGTGCTGCATCCGACATCCCAGGCGATCACCGGCGTGGTCGATTCCGGCGTCCCGACCTTCGGCTACAACGCCAACACCATTCCCGTCGGCAATATCGAGCGCGTCGAAGTGCTGCGCGACGGCGCGGCGGCGCTCTATGGCTCTGACGCGGTCGCCGGCGTCGTCAACAATGTGCTCCAGTCCGATTACAAGGGCGCCAAGTTCGACGTCCAATATGGCGGCGCGGAAGGCACCAATCTGCGCGAATTTGCCGCCAATGGCCTGGTCGGCTTCGACTTCAACGAAGGCCGCGGCAATATCTCGATCTTCGGCGGCTATGCCCAGAAATCGAAACTCTATCTCAGCGACCAGGATTATACCGCCAGCGTCGATCGGCGCGGCTATGTCGCCGGCACCTCCTTCGCCAATGTCGCGGCCTGGAACGGCACCAGCACCAGCACGCCCTGGGGCACCTTCCGCGTCGTCCGTCCCGGCGGCGGCGCCAATTTCCTCAACCAGACGCTCACCAGCAACGGCACTGCCTTCACCAACAGTTCGGGTCAGTTCCACATCCAGCCCAGCGCCAATGCCGGTTGCCGGATCGCTTCGGGCACGCCCGACACCTGCTATGATGACGGCAATGGCGCCACGGAAATGTCGGGCGCGGATTCTAACCTGCGCTTCAATTCGCCGGCGACCTTCGACGACCTGACCGCCCAGCCTTCGGTCAAGCGCATCAACATCTTCTCCTACATCAACTATGAACTGTCGGACGCCCTCTCCTTCTTCGGCGAGGTCGGCTTCTATCGCGGCAAGACCAGTTCGACGATCGGCGCGCCCGGCTCGCTCGCCAACATCCCGATCACCGTGGCGGCCAATGCCTATTGGAACCCGCTCGGCCCGGTCGGATCGCCCAACCGCCTGCCCGGCCTCGACCTTTCGGTGGTCCCGACCGAGGGCCTGCCGGTCCAGATCACCTCGCTCAGCTATGTCGACGTGGGATCGCGCAAGGTCGACGTGACCAATTACCAATATCGTTTCCTGGGCGGCCTGCGCGGCAGTATCGGCGATTTCGACTGGGAATCGGCCGGCCTCTACACCTGGGCCACGGCCAAGGACACGCAGGAGAATTTCTCCAACACGCTGCTGCAACAGGCGATCAACAAGACCACGCCCGACGCCTATAATCCGTTCAACGGCGGCTGTGTCGATACGCCCTCGATCGGCGACTGCACGCCCAACAGCCAGTCCACGATCGACAGCTTCATGATCGAGGCAACCCGCAAGACCCGCACCTCGCTGGCCTTGTGGGACTTCAAGGTGTCGAACGCCAATCTGCTGGGCCTGTGGGCCGACAACAGCATCGGCGTCGCGGCCGGCATCGAATGGCGGCGCGAGACCTATCATGACAATCGCTCCACCTATCAGGGCGGCATTGCCGGGGTCGACACCACCTATACCGACGCGGTCACCGGCGTCTTCTATGGCTCCGACCTTGGCGGTGCCAGCCCCAGCCCCGACGTGCGCGGCAAGCGCAACGTGAAGTCCGCCTATGCCGAACTCGCTATCCCGATCTTCAGCCCGGAAATGGAAATCCCCATGTTCCGTCGCCTGAACTTCCAGGTCGCGGGCCGTTACGAGGATTATAGCGACGTCGGGTCTGTGGCGAAGCCCAAGATCGCGGGATCGTGGGAATTGCTGGAGGGCATGATGCTGCGCGGCTCCTGGTCACAGGGCTTCCGTGCGCCGAACCTGGAGGTCATCAACACCTCCACGCTCGACCGCGTCAATGGCGGCTTCGACTATGTGCTGTGCGACGCCGATGCCCGCTCCGGGCGCGCGACCAACTTCTCCAGCGCGGTCTGCAACGTGTCGGTGCTGCGTCGCAGCGGCGGCAACCCGAACCTGAAGCCGGAAGAATCGACCAGCTGGAGCTTCGGCGCCGTGCTGTCGCCGAAACTGGGCGATGGCCTGGGCAAGGTCACCTTCACCGTCGACCGCTGGAAGATCCAGCAGAAGAATGTCGTGGGCCTGCTCGACTATCAGAATGCGCTCAACCTCGACTATCTGCTGCGCACCCAGGGCAGCAGCAACCCCAACGTCATCCGCCGCGATCCCACGGCGGACGATATCGCCCGCGTCGCCGGCACCGGCCTCGCGCCGGTCGGCGAACTGCTCTACGTCGTCGCCAATTTCCAGAATCTGCTGCCGGTCACCGTTCAGGGCATCGACTTCAATCTGGACTATTTCCTGCCCACGACGTCGGTCGGCACCTTCTCGCTCAACGTGAATGCCTCGCGCCTGATCAGCTATTATGTCGACGCCCCGGCGGGCGTGCAGCAGGTGATCGCAGGGCAGGCCGCTGGCGAGATCAATGCCGGCGTGCCGATCCAGGGCGGCGGCGACGTGATCGGCCGCGATGGCCAGCCGCGCTGGCGGCTTTCGGCAACCTTCGACTGGTCGCTCGGCCCGTGGAAGATCGGCGCCTTCACCCAATATATCGACAGCGTCTATGAAAATGGCGTGCGCGATGCGTCCGCCAATCCCTGGACGGTGAAGGGCCAGACGACGGTCAATCTCTATGGCCAATATACGTTCAAGAATGACGGCCCATTGAACGGCACCACCGTCCAGATCGGCGCGCGCAACATCTTCGACAAGGATCCGCCACTGGCATCGGGCGGCTATCTGTCGAACCTCTACCAGCCGCAGGCGCGCTACTGGTACACCAGCCTGAAGAAGGTCTTCTAAAGGCTTGCAAGACATGGGCACGGCGCGATGCTGCCGTGCCCATTTTCTCCTTTTCCCTTCCCCTGCAAGGTCGCTCCGCCATGTCCGATACGCCCCCATCCTTCCTGGATCGCCGCGAAATGCTGGCCGCCGGCCTTGCCGGCATGGCGCTCTCCACCCTGCCCGGCCGCGCTTTGGCCCAATCGGGCGCACGCGCGCCCGACGCGCCCCGCACCGGCAGCGCCAGCGTCGCCGCGCACCGGGTCGAAGTGCCCATGCCGCATGGCGGCGTGACGGCAGGTCATCCGCTGGCCGCCATGGCCGGCACCCGCATGCTGATGCAGGGCGGCACCGCCGCCGATGCCGTGGTCGCGGCGATGGCGGTCATGAACGTGGTCGAACCCTGGGCATCCAGCGCGGGCGGCAACGGCTTTGCCACCTGCCTCGATCGCAAGACCGGCAAAGTCCAGTCGCTGGCCTTCACCGGCGGCGCGCCGCGCCTGCTCGATCCCGATGGCGATCCCAAGGCGCTGGACCATGGCCCCAAGGCACTGACCGTGCCGGGCGCCTTTGGCGGCTGGATCGCGCTGGCCCGCCGGTTCGGCAAATTGCCGCTTTCGACCCTGCTCGAACCGGCGATCGGCTATGCCCGCGACGGCCATCCGCTCGATGCATCCATCGCAATGTTCATCACGCGCGCGCAAAAGACATTGGCGCTCTACCCGACCAGTGCGGCGATCTTCCTGCCCGGTGGCCAGCCCCCGGCCCCGCGATCAATCTTCCGCAATCCCGATCTCGCCCGTAGCTTTCAGGCCCTTGCCGATGCGGAGAGCCAGGCGCTCAAGGGTGGCGCCGATCGGGATCGCGCCTTGCAGGCGGCGCATGACTATTTCTACACCGGCCCGATCGCGCAGGAATTTGCCCGCTTCTCGAAGGAGACCGGCGGCTGCCTGCGGCTCGATGACCTCAAGGCCTATCAGCCGCGCTGGGACGATCCGGTGACGACCAATTATCGCGGACTGGACGTCTATTGCAGCCCGCTGACCTCGCGCACGGGGCTGGAATTGTGCGAGCAACTCAATCTGGTCGAGGGGTTCGACCTCGCCGCACTGCCCGCCGACGATCCGCTCTTCACCCATTATCTGATCGAGGCGATCAAGGTCGCGAAGGCCGATGTCTATAAATATGCCGCCGATCCCAAATTCGCGCAGACGCCGGTCGAGGGACTGCTGTCCAAGCGTTTCGCCGCCGAGCGACGCAAGCTGATCGATGCCGCCCGTGCGGGCCTCTATCCCGATGGCGGCAATGCCGCCGCCTTCGACCGGGCCGCGCTGGAGCGGGCACGGCAGGATTTCGCCCATCAGGGCGACGACCATACGCGCGGCGGCGACACCACCAGCCTGTCGACGGTCGATGCCGACGGCAATGCCATCGCGGTCACGACGACGGTCGGCGGCGGCTTCGGCACCTTCCTGGTGATGGGCAATACCGGCATATTGTTCAACAACGGCCTGCGCCTGGGGTCATCCGCCCCCTATGCCGGCCATCCCAACAAGGTCGCGCCGGGCAAGATCGCCCTGCTCGGCAATGGCCCGACCATCCTCCTCGACAAGGGCCGGCTGAAGCTGGTCTTCGGATCGCCCGGCGGCGAGACGATTGGCCAGACCCAGTTCCAGTTCCTGGTCAATGTCGTCGATCGCGGCCTGCCGATCCAGGCCGCGATCGAGGCGCCACGCTTCGCGCTCGACGCCGATCCCAATTTCTACAGGCCCGGCGCGGCGATCACCGTTCAGGCAGAACGGCGCTTCCCGGACGCCACGATCCAGCGCCTGACCGCGATGGGGCACAACATCGAACTGGTCGGCCCCTATGCGATCGGCAGCGTGCAGGGCATATTGGCCGATGCGTCGGGCGCCCGCATGGCCGGCGCCGATCCCCGACGCATGGGCTATGCTGTGGGCTATTGAGCAAGCCGGCCAGTCGCGGCGACGCGGCTGACCGGCTTGCGTTACGGTTGTCCTATTCCGGCAAGCCTTCCTCGCTGGCCGCATGGCCGGTGGTGCGCAGCAGGCTGCGACCCCGACTATAGGCAAAATAGAGGGCCAGGCCGACGAGGTTCCACAGGCCGAAACGCAGCAGCGTCTTTTCCGGCAGGCTGATCAGCAGATAGATGCAGCCGATAATCGCCAGCGTACCGACCAGATAGGGCTGCGGGCAGCGGAAGACGCGCGGCATTTCCGGCGCCTTGCGGCGCAGCGCCATCATGCAGCCGGCGACCGCGATGAAGGCGATCAGCGTGCCGGCATTGGCCAGTTCGGCGATCTCGTCGAGGCGGAAGAAGCCGGCAACGGCCGCGACGAAGACACCGGTGATCGCGGTGATGCGGGCGGGCGATCCGGTCTTTTCCGACACCTTGCTGAGCGAACGCGGCAGCAGGCCGTCGCGCGCCATGACGAAAAAGATGCGGCTCTGGCCATACATCATGACCAGGATGACGGAGGGCAGCGCGACCAGCGCAGCGCCCGCCACCAGCCAGGCGGCGACCGGATGCTCCAGCGTGCGCAGCACCAGCGCCAGTGGTTCGGACGAACCGGCCAGCGCCCGATAGTCGAGCGCGCCGATCGCGGCGACCGCGACCGCCATATAGATGAGGGTGCAGACCGCCATCGATCCGACGATGCCGATGGTGAGGTCACGGCCGGGATTACGCGCTTCCTCCGCCGAGGTCGCGACCGCATCGAAACCGTAGAAGGCGAAGAAGACGATCGCCGCCGCCGCCATCACGCCGCGGGTCATGCCATCTTCCACATGGCTGACGAAGCCATAGGGCATGAAGGGCTGGAGATGGTCGGACTGGAAGGCGGGCAGCGCCAGCGCGACGAAGGCGGCGAGCGCGGTCAGCTTGATGACGACCAGAACGATGTTGAGCGTCGCGCTTTCCCGCGTGCCGGCGATCAGCATGCCCGCGATCGCCAGTGCCACAAGCACGGCGGGCAGGTTGACGATGCCGCCGCCATGCGGCCCGGCCAGCAGCATCGGCGGCAGACTGATCCCCGCCTGCTGGATCCAGCCGACCAGATAGCCCGACCAGCCGACCGCCACCGTGCTGCACGCCAGCGAATATTCCAGGATCAGGCTCCATCCCACGACCCAGGCCAGCGTCTCGCCCAGCACCGAATAGGTGTAGGTATAGGCACTGCCTGCGGTCGGGATCAGCGTGGCCAGTTCGGCATAGGCCAGCGCCGCGCAGGCGCACACGGCCCCTGCAATGGCGAAGGCCAGGATCACCGCCGGCCCCGCCCGGTCGGCGCCCACGCCGGTCAGCGTATAGATGCCGGTGCCGACGATCGCCCCGACCCCCAGCGCGATCAGATGCGGCCAGGACAATGTCTTGCGCAACTGCTGATGCTGCGCGTGATGACCGGCGCCGATCGGCTTGATCGGTCCCCAAAATCCAGTGCTCAACCGAAATTTCCTTCCCTGTTCTTATGGACGTTCCGGTTGCTCGGTTATGGTTCAGTCGTCGGCGTCGAGCTGAACCATGAGATCGTCCATGGTTTTGCGGATATGTGCGACCGTGAGTTCGCGGATCAGTTGGCCGTCGCGGGCGAGCCAGGCGTCGAGCATCTCGCGATGTTCGTCATTGGCGCGTTCGTCGCGGCCAAGCGGCTCCAGATGCTTGCGGACATAGCGTTCCGACAGGATATGGAGCCGTTCGAGAATATTGACCGACAGCGGCTGGCTGCTGGGACGCAGCAACGCCATGTGGAAGGCGCGGTTGAACGCCCCCACCCCGTCGCCACCTTCGTCGGTGACCTGATAGAGGGTGGCCAGCGTGTTGATCGCCGCCTGATGCTCCGCCTCGTCCGCCCGTTCGGCGGCCAACGCCATCACATCGGGCTCCAGCTTCAGGCGCAGCGCATAGACTTCGTCCGCCTCCACCCGGTTGAGGCTGCGCACGAAGAAACCGCGATTGGCCTGCGACTTGAGCAGCCCTTCCTGCTCCAGTCGGGCGAGTGCCTCGCGCAGCGGAATCTTGCTGATCCCCAGTTCGGCGGCCAGCGCGTCCTGACGGATCGGCCCGTCGGGCGGCACCCGGCCGGACAATATGCGCTCACGGACAAGATCGACCAGCTGGTCGGACAGGTTTCGGATGACTAGGCTCATGCGGCGAACATAGCACAGAGCGGATGGCGGAATACAACTTCGTATATGATGGACGATCCCTTCCGTCCGCTCTGCAATGACCGTCTCATACGACCGTGAAGCCGGCCCAGAACGGGTCTTCGCGATCGACCCAGATGGTGTTGAAGCCGGTGGCGATCGCCGATCCTTCGATCGAGGGAATGATCGCCTTCTGGTCCCCGATCATCGTCTCGGCCTCGACCCGACCGATGAAGCGGCTGCAAATATAGCTTTCATGCACGAACCGGTCGCCGACCTTCAGCTTGCCCTTGGCCGCCAGATGCGCCAGCCGCGCCGACGTTCCGGTGCCGCAGGGGCTGCGGTCGATCGCCCGCTCGCCATAGAAGACGGCGTTGCGACCGTCCGCACCCTCGCCCTTGGGCTGGTCGGCCCACAGGACATGGCTCACCCCCTTGATGCTGGGTTCGAGCGGATGGACCGGCTGATATTGCGCGCGCACCAGTTCGCGAATGGTGCGGCTCAGTTCCACGATGCGCGATGCACCGAGGTCGTCGAGGCCGGCATAGGCGCCCTGCGGTTCGACGATCGCGTAATAATTGCCGCCATAGGAGACATCGACGCTGAGCGGACCGAAGCCCGGCACATCGATTGCGATCCCCTCCGCCGCCAGATAGGCGGGGACATTGCGGATCTTGACCGATGTCACGCGCTTGCCGTCGGTCGTGTAATCGATGTCGATGACGCCGGCTGGCACTTCGACCCGCAGCCTGCCCGGCGTCGCCGGCTGGATCAGGCCATTTTCCAGGCCGAACGTCACCATGCCGATGGTGCCATGGCCGCACATCGGCAGGCAGCCGCTGGTCTCGATGAAGAGAATACCGATGTCGGTATCGTCGCGCGTCGGCGGATAGAGAAAGCCGCCCGACATCATGTCATGGCCGCGCGGCTCGAAGCAGAGACTGGTGCGGATCCAGTCGAAGCGGTCGAGAAAGTCCAGGCGGCGTTCCGCCATGGACTTTCCCTTGAGCAGCGGCGCGCCGCCCGCGACCAGACGGACGGGATTGCCCGCCGTATGGCCGTCTATGCAGAAGAAGGTGTGGCGCACCGCGGACATCAGACCGCCGTCAGGCTGGGCTGGGTGGCAGCGCACTGCTCGACCCAGCGGATGACGTCGGCGCGGCGCTGGCCTTCCAGCGGCATGCGCGGCAGGCGAACATGCTCGGTGCCGCGTCCCATGATGCTTTCGGCCAGCTTGATCGACTGGACCAGATCATGATCGGCATCGAGGTGCAGCAGCGGCATGAACCAGCGATAGATGCGCAGTGCTTCTTCCAGATCGCCCCGGTTGATCGCCGCGACCAGCGCCACGGATTCGCGCGGGAAGGCGCTGGTGAGACCGGAAATCCAGCCATGCGCGCCCAGCAACAGGCCCTCGAACGCAACATCGTCCAGGCCCGCCATCAGGATATAGCGGTCGCCAAAGGCGTTGATCAGGTCGGTGAAGCGACGCGGATCGGGCGCGCTTTCCTTGACCGCGACGATGTTGGGCGTGTCGGCGAGGCGGGTGAGCGCGTCGATGCCGATATTCACCCGATAGGCCGGCGGGTTGTTGTAGAGCATGATCGGCAGCGACGTCGCCTTGGCCACCGTCTCGAAATGGGTGCAAAGTTCGCCCACGGTCGGCACATAGACCATGGCAGGCAGCACCATCAGCCCGTCGACGCCCAGCTTTTCGGCGTCCTGCGCGAAGGCAGCGGCACGACGGGTGGTGAATTCGGACACGCCGACCAGGATCGGCACGCGGCCGTCCACGACCTCGACCGCCGCCTGGACGATTGCGCGCTTTTCTTCCGGCTCCAGCGAGTTGTTCTCACCACAGGTGCCGGCGATGATGAGACCGTCGACGCCATCCTTCACCAACGCATCCAGGACAGCCTGGGTAGCGGGGATATCAACGTCCAGATCGGGGGTGAACTGGGTGGTGGCGGCAGGGTAGACACCACGCCACGTCAATTTTGAGGAATTCACATAAGCCTCCGTTGAAACTGAGGATCGTATACGGTATCTAATCGTCAACGCCAAGTGAAAAGAAGTCAATTGACCCAACAAGCGATCATCATCGGCGGCGGCATCGTCGGAACATCCTGCGCTATCCGATTGCAGGAAAAGGGAATTTCAACACTGCTGATCGAACGGGAAAACCCGCTGCGCGGTGCATCCTGGGGCAATGCAGGCCATGTCGCGGTCGAGCAGATCGATCCGCTCGCATCGATGGCAACGGTGAAGAGCTTCCCCCGGCGACTGTTCTGGCGCGGCGGCGCCCTCGGCCTGCCCTGGCGCGACGTCGGCCGCTGGGTGCCCTTTTCACTGCGCCTGTTGAATGCCGCGCGCCCGTCGCGCTTTGCGGCAGGACGCAAGGCGTTGAAAGCCATGCTGGGTCAGGCGATGCCGGCCTGGCATCGGATCGACGCGTTGTGCGCGGGGCCGAGCCGCCTGATTGAGGATGGGCATTTCATCGTCTGGGAAAGCGAGGCGAGCGCGCTGGCCGGGCGCCGTGCCTGGATGGCCGCCGATTGCGGCACGGCGCGCTTCCGCGATGCGACGGCGCGTGAGCTTGCCCTGCTCGAAGCTCTGTTCCCCCATCCGATCATCGGCGCGATTCGCTGCGAGGGCAGTGGCCGCATTGCCGACCCGACCCGGCTGGCGCAGGATCTGAGGGATGCGCTGCTGGCGGCAGGCGGGCGGATCGAGCAGGCGGAGGTTAGCGCGCTTACCACCCGTGATGGACAGGCGCAGGTGCAGCTGGCCGACGGCCAGACGCTGGACGCGGACCATATCATCGTCGCGACCGGCGCAGCATCGGATGTCCTGCTACGCCCGATGGGCCACAAGGTGCCGATCATCGCCGAACGCGGCTATCATCTGCAGACGCCAACCGCGCCCAAAGGCTGGCCGATGGACATGCCGCCGGTGGTGTTCGAGGATCGATCGATGATCGTCACCCGGTTCGAGAGTGGGCTCCGCGCGGCGAGCTTCGTCGAATTTTCCAGCCTCTCCGCCCCGCCCGACCCGCGTAAATGGCAGCGGCTGCGCACCCATGCCGCGGCACTGGGCCTACCGATCGAGGTGGATGCCAGGCCCTGGATCGGCGCGCGCCCGACCCTGCCCGATTATCTGCCCGCGATCGGCCGGAGTGACCGGGCGGAAAACCTGCTCTATGCGTTCGGCCACCAGCATCTGGGGCTGACATTGGGACCACTGACCGGGGAAATCATCGCCGCGCTTGCCACCGGCGCACCGCCGCCGGTCGACGCCACGCCCTTTTCGCTCCGCCGCTTTGAAGGATAGATTATGACACAGCAGATCGGCGGCTCCGACGCCGCCACCGAACTGGCCAGCCTCCAGCCCTGGCTCGATCGCGCGCCAGCCATCGCCGCCGCCGAATATCAGGCACGCATTGCCAAGGCTCGCGCCTTGATGGCGCAGGAAGGGCTCGACGCGCTGTTGATCGATGCCGGGACCAGTCTTGCCTATTTCGCTGGCGTGCCCTGGGGCGCAAGCGAGCGACTGGTGGCGATGCTGCTGCCGCTCACCGGCGAGCCGATCCTGATCTGCCCGCGCTTCGAACGCGGATCGCTGGAAGCCGACCTCAAGATCGACGCCGGCGACCTGCGCCTGTGGGAAGAGGATGAAAGCCCGTCCGCCCTCGTCGCCGACGCGCTCAAGACGCTGGGCGTCGCCCGGCTGGGGATCGATCCGGCCATGGCCTTCCTGTTCGTCGAGCGCATTCGTGCCGCCGCGCCGGATGTGACGCTGATCGCCGCCTCGGCCGTGATCGACGGTTGCCGCAGCCGCAAGTCGGCCGCCGAACTGGCGCTGATGCAGCAGGCCAAGTCGATGACGCTGGAGGTGCATCGCCGCGCCGCCCGCATCCTGCGCCCCGGCATCACCGCGACCGAGGTGCGCCGCTTCATCGAGGCCGCACACCGGGCGCTCGGCGCCTCGGGCAGCAGCTTCTGCATCGTCCAGTTCGGCCGATCGACCGCCTATCCCCACGGCCTGCCGGGCGAGAGCGTGCTGGCCGAAGGCGACATGGTGCTGATCGATACCGGCTGCACCATCGGCGGCTATCATAGCGACATCACCCGATCCTATGTCTATGGCGAGGCCGATGCCGAGCAGCGCCGCATCTGGGCACTGGAAAAGGAAGCGCAGCAGGCCGCGTTCGACGCGGTCAAGCCGGGCGTCCCCTGCGGCGCGATCGACGCGGCGGCGCGGCGCGTGCTGGAGGCAGCGGACCTGGGCCCGGACTATCGCCTGCCCGGCCTGCCGCATCGCACCGGTCATGGCATCGGCCTGTCGATCCATGAGGCGCCCTATCTGGTACGCGGCGACATGACCCCGCTGGAACCGGGCATGTGCTTCTCCAACGAGCCGATGATCGTCGTGCCGGATCGCTTCGGCGTGCGGCTGGAGGATCATTTTTACGTGACCGAGACCGGGGCGGCCTGGTTCACCCCGCCCTCGGTCGCGATCGACCAGCCTTTCGCCTGAAATCGCTGGCGGCGCTCAGCTGAGCGCCGCCAGTTCCTCATAGAGCGCACGGGGAATGCGGCAGCCCTGATCGGGGGTGCGCAGACGCGCCGCGAAGCGCCGCTGCGATGGCAGGCGCGCGCCTTGGCCGGTAATGCCGTCGAACAGCGCCTCGGCCCGCTGCATATGCTCGGCGGCCGCCGCGCCCAGGAAGCCGGCGGGATCGATGGCGATGATGAGTTCGCCGCCATAGGGCGATGCCTTGGCGCCATCGTCATGCGCCAGCGATTCCGCACTGGTCATATCGCCGATCAGCGGCCCGGCAATCAGTTCGACCATCGCCGACAGGGCCGATCCCTTGTGCCCGCCAAAGGTCAGCAGCGCTCCGGCCAGGCCCGCTTCCGCGTCGGTGGTCGGATGGCCCTGGGCATCGATCGTCCAGCCTTCCGGGATCGGCTTGCCGGCACGGCGATGCAGTTCGATCTCGCCGCGCGCGACCGCGCTGGTGGCGAAATCGAAGACAAAGGGATCGCCGCCGGGGCGCGGCCAGCCAAAGGCGATCGGGTTGGTGCCGAACAGCGGCGAGGTGCCGCCGGCCGGCGCGACCCAGGCATGGCTGGGGGTACAGGCGAAGGCGACCAGCCCCTGATCGGTCAGCGCCTCGATCTCCGGCCAGAGCGCGGCGAAATGGACGCAGCGATTGATGCCCATGGCGGCGATGCCCATCGTCCGCGCCTTTTCCACCAGCAAAGGCAATCCCGTAGCGAAAGCCAGTTGGGCAAAGCCGCCGGCCGCATCCACGCGCAGCAGCGCGGGCGAGACAGGGTCGACCACCGGCACAGCGTCCGGCACGACCTTGCCGCTGTTCAGCGTATGGACGCAGTTGAGCAGGCGATAGACCCCATGCGACGCACATTCGTCGCGCTCGCCAGCGATGATCGTCGCGGCAACTGGGCCGACATGCGCCTCCGCCAGACCATGGCGGCGCAGCACGGCATGGGCCAGATCCGCGACCTGCTGCAGCGTCAGCGTGACGCTTTCGTCCGCGCTCATGCCTTTATTGCCCATGCCGCGGCGTTGAAGATAGACATGCATCCTCCGTCTTGATCCCGAACCATAATCGCAATATCGTATACGGTATAACGATTATAGACAAGCCGGAGCCGCCATGTCCCACCGTCACACGCCCCTCAGCCGCAGGGCCATGTTGCTGGCCGCAACCGCCGCCGCGACGGCGCCCGCCTGGCAGGGATGGAGCAGCGTCGCCCATGCCGCGACCGGCAGTGCGCTGCCCGAATCGGCGCGCGCCTTGCCGCTGCAGGCAACCCGGCTTCTCCCCTCCCCCTTTGCCGACGCGGTCGAGGGCAATCGCCTCTATCTGCTGCGGCTGGAGCCGGACCGGCTGTTGCACAATTTCCGCAAACATGCCGGCCTGACGCCCAAGGGCGCCATCTATGGCGGCTGGGAAAATGATACCATCGCCGGCCATACGCTGGGCCATTATCTGACCGCGTTGGCGCTGATGCACGCCCAGACCGGCGACACCGAATGCGCCCGCCGCGCCGCCTATATCATCGCCGAACTGGCCGAGTGCCAGGCGGCGGCCGGCGATGGCTATGTCGCGGGCTTCACCCGCCGTCGCGACGATGTGATCGAGGATGGCAGGCTGATCTTTCCGGAGATCATGCGCGGCGACATCCGATCGGCCGGCTTTGACCTCAACGGCTGCTGGGTGCCCTTCTATAATTGGCACAAGCTGTTCGCCGGCCTGTTCGACGCCGAAACCCATCTGGGCAACAGCCAGGCGCGTGGCGTTGCACTGGCCCTGGCTGCCTATATCGACGGCGTGTTCGTGAAACTGGACGATGCACAGGTGCAGCAGGTGCTGGACTGCGAGCATGGCGGCATCAATGAAAGCTTCGCCGAACTTCACGCCCGCACCGGCGATCCGCGCTGGCTGGCGCTGGCGACGCGGTTGCGCCATCGCAAGGTGCTCGATCCGCTGGCCCAGCGGCAGAACAGCCTGCCCTGGATCCACGCCAATACCCAGATTCCCAAGCTGATCGGCCTTGCGCGCCTGCACGAGATCACCGGCAATGCCGCCGACGCGATTGCCGCCAACTTCTTCTGGGAGACCGTGGTCGGGCAATATAGCTATGTCATCGGCGGCAATGCCGACCGGGAATATTTCCCTGATCCCGGCACCATTTCCAAGCATATCACCGAACAGACCTGCGAAAGCTGCAACAGCTACAACATGCTGAAGCTGACCCGGCATCTCTATGCGTGGAAGCCCGAAGCGCGCCTGTTCGACTATTATGAGCGCGCCCATATCAACCATATCCTGGCGCACCAGAACCCGGCGACCGGCATGTTCGCCTATATGGTGCCGCTGATGTCGGGGGCGCACCGCGTCTGGTCCGAACCGTTCGACGATTTCTGGTGCTGCGTCGGCAGCGGCATGGAAAGCCATGCCAAGCATGGCGAATCCATCTGGTGGGAAGATGCCGACCGGCCGGCCGACATGCTGATCGCCAATCTCTATATCCCCAGCGAAGCCGACTGGGCGGCGCGGGGCGCGAAGCTGCGGATCGAGACCGGCTATCCGTTCGACGGGCACATCGCGATGTCGATCCCGAAACTGGCGCGGGCCGGCCGCTTCACCCTGGCGCTGCGCATCCCCGGATGGTGCCAGGGCGCGCGTATCGCCGTCAACGGCACGCCCCTGCCCGCCCCGCGCATCGCCGATGGCTATGCCCTGATCGATCGCAAGTGGAAGGCCGGCGATCAGGTGACGCTGGACCTGCCGATGGCATTGCGGATCGAAGCGACGCCGGATGATGCCCGCACCATCGCGCTGCTGCACGGCCCGGTCGTGCTGGCGGCCGATCTGGGCGCGGCCGACCAGCCCTTTGACGGTCCATCTCCGGCGCTGGTCGCCGCCGATGTGACGCAGGGCTTTGCCGCCACCCCCGGCGCCGTCCCCGCCTATCGCACCGCCGGCATCGGCAAGCCCGCCGACCTCAGCTTCGCGCCCTTCTTCCAGCAGCGTGATCGCCGCACCGCCGTCTATTTCAAGCGCTTCACCCAAGACGAATGGGGCGTCGAGCAGCAGGCCTTTGCCATCGAGCAGGCGCGCCTCCGTGATTTGGAGCGGCGCTCGGTCGACGTTATGCATCTGGGCGAGATGCAGCCCGAGCGCGACCATGGGCTGGAAGCCAAACTCTCCTACACCACCACCTATCGCGGACGGCATGGGCGCGATGCGCGCACCGACGGCCATTTCCAGTTCCGCATGAAGGTGAAGCCCGGCCCGCTGATCCTGCAGGCCACTTATTGGGGCGAGGAGCGAAACCGGCTGTTCGACATATTGGTCGACGGCCAGAAGATCGCGACGCAAAAGCTGGATGCCGACCGGCCCGGCGAATTTTTCGACGTCACCTACGCCATTCCCGAGGCACTGACGCGCGGCAAGAGCACGGTGATGATCCGCGTCCAGCCGGCCCCCGGAATGACGCGCGCCGGCCCGATGTTCGGCGCGCGCATTTTCACGCCCGCGGGCGAAACACGCACTTGACCCGCCTTAACCAAGGTATATCGTATACATTATTGATAGGAGCGGGGCGCCGGATCGCTTCGCCGAACAGGGAAGAGAGACATTCATGAAAATGCCCCACGCCGCATCCTTGCTCGCCATCGCCTGGCTCGCCGGCACGGCCCCGGTTGTCCTCGCCCAGACGGCGCCGACCACCAATGCACCGGCCACACAGCCGACCGCCGCCGACCTGAAACTCAAGGCGTTGTATGACGCCGAATGGAGCTGGCGCCAGAAAGAATTCGCCCGCCTGCCCGGCAGCGGCCGGACCGAAGGCGGCGCCGACGATCATCTGCCCAGCGTGACCGCCGCCACCCAGCAGCACCGCTATGCCTATTGGAGCGACATCCTCAAACAGCTCGACCAGATTCCCGACGCCCAGCTGTCGCATGAGGAATATATCAACAAGGCGGTGTTCAAGACGTCGGTCTGGGAGAATGCGACCAAGATCAAGTACAAGACCTATGAGGCGCCGTTCAACAGCGATACCTTCTTCTGGACCGGCCTCAACCCGCGCACGCCCTTTTCCAGCGCCGACAATTATCGCCGCTATCTCGGCCGGATGAAGGATATCCCGCGCTATTTCGACGAGCAGATCGCCAACATGCAGGCGGGCCTGAAGCGCGGCTATACCGTGCCGCGCGTGTCGATCGAGGGACGTGATAAGACGATCGAGCCGTTCCTGGCCGCCGGCACCGACAATCCCTTCTACAAGGCGTTCGCCGCGATGCCGGACACCATTCCAGCCGACCAGCGCCAGGCGATGCAGTCGCAGGCCCAGGCACTGATCCGCGACGCCATCGCGCCCAGCTATCAGAAGCTGCTGACCTTCATGCGTGGCGAATATATGCCCAAGGCGCGCAAGACGATCGATGCCTATTCGCTGCCCGACGGCAAGGCCTTCTACCAGGACCAGATCCGCGAATATACGACGCTGGACCTGACGCCGCAGCAGATCCACGAGATCGGCCTGAAGGAAGTCGCGCGCATCGATGCGGACATGAAGAAGACGATGGCGGATGCGAAATTCCAGGGCAGCTTTGCCGAGTTTCTGGAGTTCATGCGCACAGACCCGCAATTCTATGCCAAGACGCCGCGCGAGCTGCTCTCCTATTCCGCCTATGTCACCAAGAAGATGGACGGCAAGCTGAAGGACACGTTCAACAACCTGCCACGCTATCGCTTCACCATCCTGCCGGTGCCGGACGAGATCGCGCCCATCTATACCTCGGGTCGCGGCGGGCTCGAATCCTGCCTGATGAACACCTATGACCTGCCCTCGCGCCCGCTCTACAATCTGACCGCGCTGACCTTGCACGAATGCAATCCGGGCCACAGCTTCCAGGCGGCCTATGCGCTGGAAGCCCCCAATCGCCCGGCCTTCCGCGGCCAGACCTATTTCTCGGGTTATGGCGAAGGCTGGGGCCTCTATACCGAATGGCTGGGCACCAAGCTGGGCATGTATGAGACGCCCTATGAGGAATTCGGCCGCGAGACATTCGAGATGTGGCGCGCGGTGCGGCTGGTGATCGACACCGGCATGCACTCCATGGGTTGGACGCGCCAGCAGGCGATCGACTATATGGCCAGCCACACCGCGCTTGCGAAGCTCGACATCACCAACGAGGTCGATCGCTATATCGCCTGGCCAGCGCAGGCGCTGGCCTACAAGCTGGGCGAATTGTCGATCCGCAAGATGCGCGCCAAGGCCGAGGCGGAACTGGGCGACAAGTTCGACCAGCGCCCGTTCCACGACACGCTGCTGACCATGGGATCGGTGCCGCTGCCGGTGATGGAGGCGGAGCTTGACCGCTTCATCCAGGCGGAAAAGGCCAAGGCCGCAGCCGGGGCTTCCGGTGCGGCGCAGTAAGCGCATTCTCCTCCCCCTGATCGGCGCGGCGCTCTGCATGGGTGCTGCGCCGATCCCCCCTTCGGCGGAGACGGAGAAGGCGGCGATCCGCCAGGTGATCGCCGACATGGAAGCCGCCTGGAACCGGGGTGATTTTCGCGGCTATATGGCGGGCTTCCTCAACCCCGGCGTCATCTTCGTGTCGCGCGGCCAGTTCCAGCGCGACTGGCAGGGGACGCTCGATCATTATGTCCGCGACTATGGCGCCTCGCCCGAGACGCGCGGCACGCTCCATTTCTGCGACATCAGGATCGAGATGCTGGCACCCGACGCGGCCCAGCTGATCAGCCGCTTCCGCCTTGCCGCCAAACCCGGCCAGTCCGGCATCAACACGCGGCTGATGCGCAAGGTCGAGGGCCGCTGGGTGATCGCCCTCAACCATGTGTCCGCGTTCGAGCCGGACGCGACCCACCCCGCCTATTGCCAATGAGCGCCATGCCCCCAGCCGATCATCACGCCACCGCCACCTTCCTCGGCCATCCGCGCGGCCTGTTCATCCTCTTCTTCACCGAATTGTGGGAGCGTTTCTCCTTCTACGGCATGAGGGCGCTGCTGATCTTCTACCTGACCAAGCAGTTCCTCTTTTCCGACGAGCGCGCGGGCATGCTCTATGGCGCCTATATCGCGCTGGTGTTCGTCAGCCCGCTGGTCGGCGGCTGGCTGGCCGATCGCTACCTCGGCGCGCGCAAGGCGGTGCTGTTCGGCGGCATCGTCATCGCCTGCGGCCATGTCCTGCTCGGCCTCGATGCGCTGGGCGGCGATCGCGAGAGCGCGACCCGCATCTTCCTCGCCGGCATGGCGGTGATCGTGGTCGGCACCGGCTTCCTCAAGGCCAATGTCTCGGTGCTGGTCGGTCAACTCTATCCCCGCGACGACATGCGTCGCGATCCGGCCTACACCATATTCTACATGGGTATTAACCTTGGCGGCGCACTCGGCCCGCTCGTCTGTGGCCTGCTGGGCGAAACGATCGGCTGGTCCTGGGGCTTTGGCGCGGCGGCGCTGGGCATGATCCTGGGCATCATCGTCTTCGTCATGGGCAGGCCATTGTTGCAGGGCCAGGGCGAGGCACCCGACCCGGCCTGGCTGGCCAGCCCGCTGTTCGGCATCCCCCGCGAATATTGGCTCTATGCCAGCGCCCTGCCCTTCACCGCGGCGATGCTCGCCCTGCTCGCCAGCCCCGCGACGGTCGGCTATCTGCTGAGCGCCAGCGGCTTTGCCATGGGCATCGGCCTGGTCGCCTATGCCTGCCTGAAGCTCGATCCGGCGGCGCGCGGGCGATTGCTGGTGGCGATCTTCCTGCTGGTGGTGCAGCCCGTCTTCTGGGGTCTGTTCGAACAGACCGGCTCCTCGCTCAACCTGTTCATCGATCGGCATGTCGACCGCACCATGTTCGGCATCACCGTGCCGGCCTCGCTGTTCCAGGCGGTCGGTCCCTTCTCCATCTTCCTGCTCGCGCCCTTCTTCGCCTGGCTATGGCTGAAGCTCGGCCGGCGCGGGCTGGAGCCGTCCGCCCCCGCCAAGTTCGGCCTGGCCATCATCCAGGTCGGCGCCGGTTTCCTGCTGCTGGTCGGCGCGGGCATGATGCTGCCGGGGGCGAAGATGCCGATGCTCTTCATCCTGCTGCTCTACCTGCTCCACACCATGGGCGAGTTGTGCCTGTCGCCGGTCGGGCTGGCAGCGATGTCGCGCCTGTCGCCGCCCCATATGCTGGGGCTGATGATGGGCACCTGGTTCCTGGCGACGGCGGGCGGCAATTTCATGTCGGGCGTGATCGCCGCCGCCATCGGCGCATCGGCAGGGGCAGACCAGGCCAGCACGGTGCTTGCCGCCTATGGCCGGATCGGCGGCCTTGCCATGCTGATCGGCCTTGCCGTCCTGGCACTTTCTCCGTGGATCGGCCGCCTCATGAAGCAAGGCGGCCGATAGCGTCTTTTGGGAAATGCGCGGAAGAGCGCATTTCCATTCCTTACCGCCATGCGCCGACAGGCGCATCAAGGATCAGCTGCGCGCCAGCAGCGCGACCAGTTCATCCTTCCAGAATTTCGCCCAAGTGTGGGTGCTGTGCCCCCGCGTCTCGGGCGAATAGGGGATCAGCTTGTAGCGGGTGGTCTTCAGCCGCTTGGCCGCCGTTTCGGCCATGCCCATTTCCGGCGGATTGATGAAGTCGTCGGAGGAATTGATCCAGGTCATCGGCGCGCTGATCTTCTCCAGATCCGCGGACGGATCATAATCGCGCGAGGAATCGAGCTGGTAGAGATAATCATTGGCGTCGCGGCTGGCGATGTCGCGATCGAACCGCTCCTTCCAATAGGCGTCGACCGCGTCGCGCGTGGGGAATTGCACCTGCATGTACCAGGCAGCGGCACCGGCAATCTGCGACAGGCTGGATGCCGTACGCAGACCGAGCAGCGGCTGCGCCTTGTAATTACCGTCCTGCCAGGCGGGATCGGCGCGGATGCCGTCCATAGCCGCCTTGCGCCACATCCGGTTGCGCCCGGCGATCGGCGCTGCCTGGCACGCCATCGGCATCAGCGCACTGGCAAAGCCGGGATGTTTCTCGCCCCAGACGAAGATGTGCATGCACCCCATCGAGGTGCCGAAGGTCAGCCGCAGATGATCGACCTTCAGCCCGTCGACCAGCATGCGGCGCTGCGCCTCGACCATGTCGTCATAATCATAATGGGGAAAGGCCATGCGCAGGCCGTCGCTGGGCTTGGAAGAATCGCCATGGCCGATATTGTCGGGCAGGATGATGAAATAGCGGCTGACGTCGAGCGGCTGGCCGGGACCATAAAGTTCGTCGGCAAATTGCGGCTGCAGGAATTGCGCGCCCGATCCGCCGGTGCCGTGCAGGATCATCACCGCATTGTCGATCCGCCCCTTGGCGTCGCGATGCGGCGTGCCGATGGTGCGATAATGCATCCGCAGTTCGGGCAGCTTCTCACCCGAACGGAAAGCAAAGTCGCGAATGACATGGTCGCCCTGCTTGACCTGCGCGGCATCGAAGCCCTGCGCCAGTGCCGGCGTGGCGAGCAACAGTGCGGCAGCGGCGGCGAGCCGGGGCCATCGGTTCTTCATGTTCTGGTCCTCCCTTGGAACTTTACGAAGATGATGCATATGCGCATTTGACAGATTTGGTATACGATGTACGGTTCGCCGCAAATTTAGGCAACAGGCAGAGTCATGATCCCGAAAAACATCGCATATTCCGCCCTTCCCCTGCTGCTGACGGCACTGGCTGCTCCGTCGATCGCCGCCGACAAGCCCGCTCCGGCGGAGAAGGAAGAGGCCAAGAAGGACGATAGCGCCGTCGCCCCGGTCGAGGAACAGGCGATGCCCAGCCGCGCGTCGGTGACGGTCGCCGGCAAGCTGATCCACTATACCGCCACGCCCGGCACGCTGACGATCCGCAACGATGCCGGCGAGCCTATCGCGAGCATGTTCTACACCGCCTATGTCGCCGATCGGGCCAAGGGCGCGAAGGAACGCCCCGTTACCTTCCTGTTCAACGGCGGTCCGGGTTCGTCGACCATGTGGCTGCACGTCGGCTCCTTTGGCCCCGTCCGGGTGGATACGCCCACGCCCGATACCGCCCGCCCCGCACCCTTCGCCATCGGCCCCAATCCCGACAGCCTGATCGACCGCAGCGACCTGGTCTTCATCGACGCGATCGGCACCGGCCTGTCGCGCCCGCTCGGCAAGGCACAGGGCAAGGATTTCTGGGGCGTCGATCCGGACATCGATGCCTTTGCCAGCGCCATCCAGCGCTATCTGACGATCAACAATCGCTGGAACGCGCCCAAATTCCTGCTCGGCGAAAGCTATGGCACGCTGCGCGCGGCGGGCCTGGTCAACACGCTGCAGGAACGCGGCGTGCAGATGAACGGCGTGGTGCTGCTGTCGTCGATCCTGAACTATGGCATCCGCAATCCGGGCTATGACCAGATCAACGTCACCTATCTGCCCAGCTATGCCGCCACCGCCTGGTATCATAACCGCCTGCCCAACCGGCCGGCGACGCTGGAGCCGTTCCTGAGCGAAGTGCGCGCCTTTGCCCTGGGCCCCTATCTGTCCGCACTGGCCAAGGGCGACGACCTGCCCGATGGTGAGCGCGATGCGATCGCCACCCAGCTCGCCGCCTATACCGGCCTGTCCAAGGGGTTCATCCTGCAGAACAAGCTGCGCATCGACCTCGGCCGGTTCCGCAAGGAGCTGATGCGCGACAGCAGCCGCACCGTCGGACGGCTCGATTCCCGCTTCGTCGGCATCGATGTCGACGACAGCGCCGCCGACCCCGAATTTGACGCGGCCGACACATCGATCAGCGGCGCCTATATCGCCGCGCTCAATTCCTATCTGTTCGGCACGCTCGGCTACAAGACGCCGCTCAGCTACCGCCCGAATTTCTACAAGGAGATCAGCCCGGCCTGGGACCAGCGCCATCGCGCGCCGGGCGGCGGCGGCCGGCCGATGCCGGCGGCGGACACCGCGCTGGACCTGGCCCGCGCGATGCGCACCAACAGTCATCTCAAAGTGCTGTCGCTCAACGGCTATTATGACATGGCGACGCCCTTTGCCGGCGCCGAATATGACCTGAAGCATATGCAGCTCGACAAGGCGCTGCAGGCCAATATCAGCTATCGCTATTATGAATCCGGGCACATGATCTACATCCACCCGGAGTCGATGAAGGGCCTGCGCCGCGACCTGCTGGCCTTCTACAACAGCGCCATGTGATCTATGGGCGCCGCGTCCATGAGGATGCGGCGCCGATTATGCTCAGCGCTTGTCCGCGACCATGAACAGGTGCGTCTGCGGCAGGGTCTGAAGATCGACCTCCTGCCCCGCAACGAACAGCCGGCCGAGGCGCCGGATATTATGGATGTCGGCTAGCGGATCGGCATCGAGCAATAGCAGGTCGGCGATCTTGCCCGGCTCCACCGTGCCCAGATCCTGGAGCCGGCCCGCCGCCCGCGCGCCGTTGCGGGTTGCCGCGACGATCGCCTGCATCGGCGTCATGCCCAGTTCCACCAGCCCTTCGATCGCCAGCAGGCTCCCCTCGCCCGGCTCCTGCTCCGGCGATTTGGGGCCGCGGCGAAATTCGGGCGCATCACCCAGATAATTGTCGGTCGCGATCGTGACCGGGCATCCGGCCGCGACCAGTCGCTCGGCATTGCGCCGCTCGATCTCCGCATCGTCGCCGCGCATCGTCGCCCGGCGGCGCAGTTCGGTGCTGGTCAGCGCCGGCGGCATCTGCGCAATGTCCGCCACCGCCCTGGCGCGCCTGGCGATCTGCTTCTGTCGCACCGCGCCGGTGACCATGTTGGACCGCATCGCGCACAGCGTCCCCTTTGACAGGATCAGCGCGATCAGATCGTCGGGATAGTCGCGGCTCAATATCTCGGGATGCTGGATCAGGTCGATCCCCGCCTCGACCGCCAGGCGCAGCCCTTCCGAACTGGTGGCATGGGTTTCGGCCATCTTGCCGCGCTTATGCGCCTCCGCCACGATCACCGCCTGCTGGCGCGGCGAGAAGCCGATCAGCGAGGGCATCATGAAATGGCTGGTGCCGCCATATTTGAGGAAATCGACGCCCCGATCGAGATAGGCGCTGACGGCGGCGCGCAATTGTTCCGGCGTCATGTCCATCAATTCCTCGCCCATGCCCTGGGCCAGCATGTCGTTCCACTGTTCCTGGAACAGGATCAGGTCGCGATCGCCGGTCAGCGAATAGGTCAGCGAAAATGGCCCGCCCCAACCCAATATATTGCCCGCCACCAGCATGCGCGCGCCGATCGCCTGGCCGCTGGCGATCCGGTCGCGCACCGCAAGCAGCGGCGGCAGCACGCCATAGCTGTCACGCATGGTGGTGACGCCCGCGCGTAGCTGGCGCTGGGCAAATTCGAGCGCCAGTTCCTCGTTCCGGTCGGCATAGCGCGATGAGGTGTCGCGGCGCGCCGGGTTGCCATAGACGGTCGCATGAACATTGGAGTCGATGAAGCCGGGCAGCAGATAGCGCCCGCGGCCGTCGACCTGCCGGGCCGAGGCCGGCGCCTTCAGCTTTGCGCCGATCGCTGCGATGCGCCCATCCGCAACGAGCACGTCCTGCGCCGCCTTTGCTGCGGCCCCGGTGCCGTCGATGACGGTTACGTCGCGTATCCAGATTGTTTCAGCCGCAACAATATCGGGCCGAAGCAGGCCCAGAGCCGCTCCAGAAAGCAGCAGGGAACGAACAATTTTTCTATTTATTTTCATAATACTAACTCCCCATTCGACGCTTTTCGCCGGCGACTGCGGACTGACACTTAACTGCAATCTTGACAGCCTCCTGCAGCCTCAGCATGATTAAAGTATACGATATTCAATATACATTGAAACGGTCAAAGAGCCGCAAAGACAGAGAGAGGAGCTGAAAACCCGTCCGGGGGACCATCAGGCGGTCCGGTACGCAGGAGCCGACATCGGCGCAGCATCCACATTGCTGCGCATGCAAAATCATAATCTGTGTCGAATGAATTGAATCCTAGCGATTACAAGGGGATAGACTAATGATGACGATCCGACCGGCGGGCCTGTACGGCCGCCGCAATGCCTTGCTGTTGCTGTCGACCATCCTGGCCGGCGGCGGCTTGGGTTCTGCTGCCCAGGCCCAGGAGGCGGCCCAGCCCTCCACCGATATCGTCGTCACCGGCTCGCGCCTGGTCCGCACCGATCTGACCGCGCCCAGCCCGATCTCGGTCATGGGCAGCGAGGATGTGAAGCTGTCGGGCAACGTCACGCTGGAAAAGACCCTGAACGAAATGCCGCAGCTGGCGTCGGGCAACACCTCCACCGTCAATAATGGCGGCGGGTCGGGCGTGCTGACCGCCAATCTGCGCGGCCTGGGCAACACCCGCACGCTGGTGCTGGTCAATGGCCGCCGCTTCATCCCCGCCGATTCCAACGGCAATGTCGACCTTGCCTCCATTCCCGACGCTCTCATCAAGCGGGTCGAGATCATCACCGGCGGCGCATCGGCCGTCTATGGCTCCGATGCGATCGCCGGCGCGGTCAACTTCATCCTCGACGACAAGTTCGAGGGCGTCGAAGCCAGCGCCCAATATGGCATCAGCGACCGCGGCGACGCCGAATCGAAGAAGCTCGACCTGACGTTCGGCACCAGCACCGCCGATGGCCGGGGCAATGTCACCCTGTCGGGCAGCTGGACGCGCCAGTCGTCGATCACCCAGAATGATCGTGGTTTCAGCCGCACGCCGCTGGGCGAAGTCAACGGCCAGCTGGTCTATTCGGGTTCGGGCAGCATCCCCGGCACCCGCGTGCCGCTGAGCGCGGCGCAGCGCGCCGCCCTGACCGGCGTCAACCTGACCCCCGGTGGCAGCTGCACGTCCGTCACCGGCATTCGTTTTGGCGAGAATGGCACCGTCCTGCCCTATTGCCAGCCGGAAGATACCTACAACTACGCGCCCTATAATCTGCTGCAGCGTCCGCTCGATCGCTTCAACGTCGCCGCCAACGCCCATTATGAGGTGGCCGACAAGATCACCGCCTATGCCGAGGCTTACTTCGTCAACGCCAAGAATGACATGATCCTGGCGCCCGACAGCTTCACCCCGCTGACGCCCGGCGCCGCCTCCTCGACATTGCTGATCCCCAATTATGCCAACAATCCAGTGCTGCCCGAAAGCCTGCGCCAGTTCTTCACCAACAATGCCGCCATCTTCGACACCAATGGTGACGGCACGGCAGAAATCGTCGGCGGCGGCCGCCGCGCCGACGAACTTGGCACGCGCAACTATCGCTACGAACGGCAATCCTACCAGATCACCACCGGCCTGCGCGGCGACGTATCGCTGCTGGGCAACGACTGGAAGTGGGACGCCTTCTACCAATATATGCGCAACCGCACCGACACCCGCAACGAGGGTCTGATCTCGCAGACCCGCCTGTCGATGGGCCTGGACGCGGTCATCGATTCCTCGGGCAATGTCGTCTGTCGCAACCAGTCGCTGGGCTGCGTCCCCGTGTCGATCCTGGGTCTCAATTCGATCAGCCCGGAAGCCGGCGCCTTCCTGACTCCGGTGCGCGAAAGCCATGACATCTTCACCCGCCAGGTCGCGGGCGCCAGCATCGCCGGCACCCTGTTCGAACTGCCGGCCGGCCCGGTTTCGGTCGCGCTGGGCGCGGAGTATCGCAAGGACAAATACACGTTCAGCCCCAGCCCGCTCGACCTTGCCAATGAATATGGCGCGGTGTCGCAAAAGGCGCTGGCCGGTGCCTATGACGTCAAGGAACTGTTCGGCGAACTGCGCATTCCAATCCTGGCGGACATGCCCTTCTTCGATACGCTCGCGATCGAAGGCGCGGCCCGCTATTCGGATTACAGCTCGGTCGGCAAGGTCTTCACCTGGAAGCTG
Organism: Sphingobium sp. MP9-4; assembly: GCF_005281675.1. Classification (NCBI taxonomy): domain Bacteria; kingdom Pseudomonadati; phylum Pseudomonadota; class Alphaproteobacteria; order Sphingomonadales; family Sphingobiaceae; genus Sphingobium; species Sphingobium sp. MP9-4. Next base: position 54,427 of record NZ_LUFI01000002.1, read on the forward strand.
GGCGGCGAATATGCCCCGGTCAGCTGGATCCGCATCCGTGGCGCCTATAACAGCGCGATCCGCGCGCCCAATATCGCCGAACTCTATACGGCGGTGACGCGCGGCTATTCCAGCGGCACCGATCCCTGCGCCATCCCGACCTCGGGCGGCGACAGCCGCAGCGACGCGCTCAAGAATTTCTGCGTCGCCACCGGCGTGCCCGCAGGCGAGATCGCCAACTTCACCCAGGCGACGCTCGGCCTCAACCAGGACAGCGGCGGTAATCCGAACCTGCATGAGGAAAAGTCGAAGACCTACACGATCGGCGCCGTCATCTCGCCGCCCTTCATCCCGCGCCTCAACATCACGGTCGACTATTTCAACGTGAAGGTCGACGACGCGATCATGACCGTCAACGCGCAGCAGACGATGAACGACTGCTACACGATGATGGATGCCGGCAGCGCCACCTGCCGGGCGATCACGCGCCTGGGCAATGGTCAGCTCGACTATGTCAGCGTGTCGAGCAACAATATCGGCTCGCTCAAGGTCAACGGTATCGACGCGCAGGTCGATTATCGCGTGCCGCTGCCCGGTGCGCTGTCGCTGGGCGACGACGCCAGCCTGTCGCTGCAGGCGATCGCCAGCTGGCTGTTCGAGCGTACGACGCAGGTGCTCGCCACCTCCGCCCCGCAGGATTGCGCCGGCTATTATGGCGCGGGCTGTTCGGTCGGCACCGGCGGCTTCATCACCCCGGACTTCAAGCTGAACCTGGGCGCCACCTATGCCAGCGGCCCGCTGAGCTTCCGCCTGCAGGGCCGGATGATCGGCGACCTGAAGCTCTATCCGACCGCAACCAATGTGGTGAAGTCGGTCGACCCGGTCTGGTATCTCGACACCAGCTTCTCGATCGACGCGACGGAGACCTTCTCCTTCTTCGGCGGCGTCAACAACCTGCTCGACCGGCAGCCGCCGATCCTGGGCACGACGCTGGTCGGCGACGCCAATACCGACGTGTCGCTCTATGACACGCTGGGTCGCCGCTACTTCGTCGGCGCGCGGATGAAGTTCTGACCGACGAGCAGGCGGGCCGGGGCCGTGGCGCTCCGGCCCGCCTTTCACAACAGCGATAGAGGAGAGCGTCGCATGGCCGTCCGGTCCCGTCCCATTCTCGCCCTGGCGGCGCTGCTCCTGAGCGGCAGCGCGCTCGCGGCGCCCGAAGCATCCAATGCGCCGGCGGCAAAGGCGGCCGATCCCATTCCCGCCCGCAACCAGGGCGTAGGCCCGTTTCAGCGCACGGTGCTGCGCCATGTCTATATGATCGACGGCACCGGCGCCCCGGCCCAGGGGCCGTTCGACATCGTCCTGTCGAACGACCGCATCGCCGAAATCAAGTCGATCGGCGCGCCCGGCGCGATCAATCCGGCGCTGCGCGCCGCGCCCGGCGACCATGAGATCGACCTGGCCGGCGCCTATGTCATGCCCGGCTTCGTCGATGCCCATGTCCATCTCCATTCGCTGAGCGACGCGCAGAAAGTGCCGTCCGACTATATCCTCAAGCTCTGGATGGCGCATGGCATCACCTCCGTCCGCGACCTGGGCAGCGGCCATCCGATCGAATGGCTGGCCGACATCAAGGCCCGCAGTGCCCGCAACGAGATCGTCGCCCCACGCATCGACATCTATCCGATGTTCCACCAGATACGCGGCCCGGTGAACGACGCCGCCACCGCTCGCGCGGTGATCCAGGAAGCCAAGAAGCGCGGCGCCGACGGCATCAAGTTCATCGGCGGCGCGCCGGAGGATGTGCTCTATGCCGCACTCGACGAGACGAAGAAGCTCGGCCTGCACAGCACCATGCACCATGCCCAGCAACTGGTCGCCTATGCTAATGTGCTGGGCACGTCGGGCGCGGGCCTCGAAAGCATGGAACATTGGTATGGCCTGCCCGAAGCGATGTTCACCGACCAGCGTATCCAGGCCTTTCCCACCGACTTCATCAACAATGACGAGCAGATGCGCTTCGGCGAGGCCGGGCGGCTGTGGGCGCAGGCGGCCGAACCGGGGTCGGACCAGTGGAACAAGGTGATGGACACGCTGTTGGAACGCGGTTTCACCCTGGACCCGACCTTCACCGCCTATCTCACCAGCCGGGACTTCATGCGGATGAGCCGGGCGCAATGGCATGCCGACTACACCCTGCCGGCGCTGTGGGACTATTATCGCCCGAGCCGCACCAATCATGGCGCCTATTGGTTCGACTGGACCACCGAGCATGAAATGGCGTGGAAGGACAATTATCGCCGCTGGATGCGGTTCGTGAACGACTACAAGAACCGTGGCGGCCGCGTCACCGTGGGCAGCGATTCCGGCTATATCTACAATCTCTATGGCTTCGGCTATATTCAGGAGATGGAGTTGCTGCGCGAGGCGGGGTTCAGCCCGCTGGAAGTGATCCACGCCGCGACGCAGGAAGGCGCCCGGCTGCTCGGCCATGAGGACCAGATCGGCACCATCCGGGTCGGCCGCAAGGCCGACCTGGTGGTCATCAAGGGCAACCCGCTGGCCAACATGAAATTGCTGTTCGGCACCGGATCGATCAGGCTCAATGATGCGACCGGCAAGGTCGATCGGGTCGGCGGCGTCGATTACACGATCAAGGACGGCATCATCTATGATGCAAAGGCGTTGCGCGCGGAAATCCGCGCCATGGTCGCCCGGCAGAAGGCCGAGCGCGACATGCCACCGGGCATCATGACGATCGAGAATGCGGAGGCCTCTACGCTACCATGAGGTCTTCGCAGCGACAGGCAGAAGGCGGCCTTTGAGGCCTGACCGGAGCCTGTCGACGGGCGCTCTTTCCTGTCGCCGACAGCCCTTGTCAGCAGCGGGGAAGAGCGCCGATTTGCCTTTACCCCATCAACCGCCCGCCGGCCCGAAGCGGGCCACCATGTCATAGGCGTCAGCCAGGAAGACCTGGCGGACATAGGTGATCGGGTCGCCGCCGCGCCAGGTATGGCGCTCGACGCACAGGCAGGGCGCACCGGGCGCGATGCCGAGCTGGGCGGCCTCCTCCCGCGTCGCCCCCACGGCCGAAATCCGGTTTTCCGCCTCGGTCCAGGGCACATGCTGCAACAGCCAGGTGCCCGGCGAGATGCTGTCGAAATCGCCATCGACGATCGCGGGCACGGCGCGGGTCGCGATCAGCCGATGCTCCACCGCGAGCGGCCGATCATCGGCGCAATGAATGCCATCCAGTTCCAGCAGTTGCGCGCCATTGGCCAGCGCCGCTTCCTCGTCGCGCCCGGCGATCGGGCCGCGCAGCTGCCGCCGGGTCAGGCGATAGCTGTGGCGCTGGCCGCGCTCGCCGATCTGGACGGCAAGGTCCGGGATATCGAGCACCATCGAATGCACGCGCGGCCGCGCGACGAAGCTGCCCGCCTTCTTGCGCCGTTCGATCAGGCCGGCTGATTGCAGCGCCGACAGCGCCTTGTTCACGGTCATGCGCGAACAGCCATGCGCCTGCATCAGTTCCTGCTCGGTCGGCAGCCGGTCGCCCGGCGCCAGCGTGCCGGCCAGGATGCGGGCCTCGAAATCGGCGCGGATCTTCTCGTGCAGCGGCTGTTTCACGCGGTCAGTTTCTCCAGCGTCCGGCGATAGCGGGTGGCGATGGCGTCGCGGGCGCGATGCCGCCCGCCGCTTACCATCTGCACGCCCCGGCGCCAGACCGTATCGATCGCCTCGCGCCCGGCGCCGAAGATCAAGCCGTCCAGCAGCCGCTCGACCGGACGATGGGACAGCGAGGGATGATTAAGGTCCAGCGTCACGAAATCGGCCGATGCGCCGCCCCGCAATCCGGCCGCGACGCCCAGCGCCTGCGCGCCGCCGGCCACTGCCGCACGATAAAGGCGATCGCCGGTCGACATACCCGCTTCGCGCGCCAGCACATTGCGCTGCTGCAGGCCCAGGCGCTGGCCATATTCCAAAAGTCGCAATTCCTCGGTCGCATCGATGCGGACATTGGAATCGCTGCCGACGCCATAGACGCCGCCGGCATCCAGGAAGGGTTCGGCCGGTAAGAGGCCGTCGCCCAGATTGGCTTCGGTGATCGGACAGAGGCCGGCTACCGCGCCGCTGGCCGCCATTGCCCGCGCCTCATCCTCAGTCATGTGCGTCGCATGGACCAGGCACCAGCGGTTGCTCACCGGCGCATGGTCGAGCAGCCACTCGACCGGCCGCTGGCCGCTCCAGGCGATGCAGTCGGCCACTTCCTTCTGCTGCTCGGCGATGTGGATATGAACCGGATTATGACCCGCGATCCGGGCAAGCAGCGCCAGTTCGTCGGGTGCGACCGCGCGCAGGCTGTGCGGCGCCACGCCGACCACGGCGTCCGGCAATTTTCGCGCGCCCGTGATGGCCGCCTCGCGCAGCCGGGCAAAACCGTCCAGATCATTGACGAAACGCCGCTGGCCCGCGCTCGGCGGCTGGGCGCCAAAACCCGACCAGGCGTAGAAGACCGGCAACAGCGTCAGGCCGATGCCGCTTTCCGCCGCCGCCGCCATGATCGCCAGGCTGGTTTCGGCCGGGTTTGCATAGGGCGCGCCGTCCGGGGCGTGATGCAGATAGTGAAATTCGCCGACGCGGGTGAAGCCACTTTCCAGCATCTCGACATAGGCCTGCGCCGCGATCGCCGCAATGTCGTCCGGGTCCATGCGACCGACGAAGCGATACATGAGGTCGCGCCAGGTCCAGAAACTGTCGCCCGCCGGGCCGCGCACCTCGGTCAGCCCCGCCATCGCCCGCTGAAAGGCATGGCTGTGGAGATTGGGCAGACCCGGCAGCGCGACGGGCTGACGGATATCCTCGGCCTGCGGCGCGGTGCCCCGCTCGATCGACGCGATCGCGCCGTCATCCAGCACCATCCGGATGTCCTGCGCCCAGCCCTCCGGCAGCAACACATGGTCGAAAAACAGGGACGTCATGGACTGCAAATCTCCCGGACCGATATAATGTCTATACATTAAATATCGAATCATGCAATCTGGGCGGGAGGCCGTGAAGGGAGGCTGGCGATGACGATGATATGCGACCGGCTATGGACCAAGGCCCGGCTGGCGACGATGGCGGGTGATGGGATCGGCGCGGTCGAGGATGGTGTGATCGCCGCGCGCGATGGCCGCATCATCTATGCCGGTCCGCGTGCCGATGCCCCAGCATTCGCCCCCGTTGAGACGATCGACTGCGCCAGCCGCTGGATCACGCCGGGCCTGATCGACTGCCACACCCATCTGGTCCATGGCGGCGATCGCGCCGCCGAGTTCGAGCTGCGCCTGGCCGGCGCCTCCTATGAGGAAATTGCCCGAGCCGGCGGCGGCATCGTCTCGACCATGCGCGCCACCCGCGCAGCGAGCGAGGCGGAACTGGTCGCCAGCGCCCTGCCCCGGCTCGGCGCGCTGATCGCCGAGGGCGCAACCACGGTCGAGGTGAAGTCCGGCTATGGCCTTGATCCCGTCTCCGAACTGCGGATGCTGCGCGCCGCGCGCCAGCTGGGCCGCGAACGGCCGGTGCGGATCATCACGACCTTCCTGGGCGCCCACGCCCTGCCGCCCGAATATGCCGGCAATGCCGACGCCTATATCGCGATGCTATGCGACGAATTGCTGCCCGCCGTCGCGGCCGAAGGGCTGGCCGATGCGGTCGACGCCTTTTGCGAGGGGATCGGCTTTTCGCCGGCGCAGACCGACCGGCTGTTCACCGCCGCGCGCGCCCTCGGCCTGCCGGTCAAGCTCCATGCCGAACAGCTTTCCAACCTGCATGGCGCGGCGCTCGCCGCCAGCCATGGCGCGCTGTCGGCCGATCATCTGGAATATCTGGACGAAGACGGCATCGCCGCCATGGCCCGCGCCGGCACGGTCGCAACCTTGCTGCCTGGCGCCTATTATTTCGTGCGCGAGACGAAACTGCCGCCGATCGACGGGCTGCGCCATGCCGGCGTGCCGATCGCGCTGGCGACCGACTGCAACCCCGGCACATCGCCGCTCACCTCGCTGCTGCTGGTCATGAACATGGGCGCGACCCTGTTTCGCCTGACCATCGACGAATGCCTGGCGGGCGTGACCCGCAACGCGGCCCGCGCGCTCGGTCTCGACAAGGACATCGGCACGCTGGAGGTCGGCAAAAGCTGCGACCTTGCCATCTGGGACATAGAGCGCCCTGCCGAACTGGTTTATCGCATGGGGTATAACCCGCTCCATGCCCGCATCTGGAGTGGTCAATGAACGCTATCATCCTCGTCCCCGGCGAAGCTTCGCTGGCCGACTGGCGCGCCATCTATCGCGGCGCGACGGCCCGGCTCGATGGCGCGTCGGCCCCGCGCATCGCCGAGAGCGCGGCAGCGGTGGCGCGCATCCTGGCGAAGGGCGAGCCGGTCTATGGCATCAACACCGGCTTCGGCAAGCTGGCCAGCGTCCGCATTGGTGACGAGGATCTGGCCACGCTCCAGCGCAATATCGTGCTGAGCCACGCTGCCGGCACCGGCGCCCCCTCCCCCGCGCCGGTCATCCGCCTGATGATGGCACTAAAGCTCGCCAGCCTGGGCCAGGGCGCATCGGGCGTGCAGCCGCAGACCGTCGCCCTGCTGGAGGCGATGCTGGTTCAGGGGCTGACCCCGGTGGTGCCGGCGCAGGGATCGGTCGGCGCGAGCGGCGATCTGGCACCCTTGTCGCACATGGCCGCCGCGATGATTGGCGTCGGCGAGATCATGCTGGGCGAAGAACGCCTGCCCGCCGCCGAAGCACTGGTCCGTGCCGGCCTCGCCCCGCTGGAACTTGGCCCCAAGGAAGGGCTGGCGCTGCTCAACGGCACCCAATTCTCGACCGCCAATGCGCTCGCTGGCCTGTTCGAGGCGGAAACACTGTTCCAGTCCGCGCTCGTCACCGGCGCGCTCTCGACCGAAGCGGCCAAGGGCTCCGATACCCCCTTCGATCCACGCATCCACGCGCTGCGCCGCCATGCCGGGCAGATCGAGACCGCCGATGCGCTGCGCGGCCTGATGGCAGGCAGCGCCATCCGCGCGAGCCATCTGAAGGGCGATGAACGCGTGCAGGATCCCTATTGCCTGCGCTGCCAGCCGCAGGTGATGGGCGCCGCGCTCGACCTGCTGCGCCAGGCAGCAACCACGCTGGCCATCGAGGCGAATGGCGTGTCGGACAATCCGCTGATCTTCCCGGACAGCGACGAGGCGCTGTCGGGCGGCAATTTCCATGCCGAGCCGGTCGCCTTTGCCGCCGACATGATCGCGCTCGCCATCTGCGAGATCGGATCGATCGCCGAGCGGCGCATCGCCATGCTGGTCGATCCGGCGCTGAGCGGCCTGCCGGCCTTCCTGACGCCCAAGCCCGGCCTCAATTCCGGCTTCATGATCCCGCAGGTCACGGCCGCCGCTTTGGTGTCGGAAAACAAGCAGCGCGCCTATCCCGCCAGCGTGGATTCGATCCCGACCAGCGCCAATCAGGAGGATCATGTCTCCATGGCCGCGCATGGCGCCCGCCGCCTGCTCGACATGGCGGAAAATGCGACCGCGGTGATCGGCATCGAATTGCTGGCGGCGGTGCAGGGCATGGACTTCCACGCCCCGCTCACCTCCAGCACGGCACTGGAAGCGGCGCGCACTTGCGTGCGGGATCAGGTGCCGCACCTGACCGACGACCGCCATTTCCATCCCGACATGGAAGCGGCCAACCGCATCGTCCGATCGGGCGCGCTGGTGGCGGCCGCTGGTCACGCCCTCCCGGTGCTGGGATGAACGACTGGCTTGACATCCGGCGGGGCGAGGCGGCGTTGATCGTCGCCTTTCCCCACACCGGCACCGATCTCGCCGATGTCGGTAACGCGTTCCGCTCGCCCTGGATCGCGCGCGCCGATGCCGACTGGTGGGTGGACCAGCTTTACGCCTTTGCTTGCGATCTGGGCGCGACGACGATCCGCACCGCCATTTCGCGCAGCGTGATCGACGTCAATCGCGATCCTTCCGGTGCCTCGCTCTATCCGGGGCAGGCGACGACCGAGCTTTGCCCGACGACCGATTTCGATGGCGAACCGCTCTATGCCGGCGCCGCCCCCGACGCGGCCGAGATCGACCGGCGGCGGGCCAACTGGTTCACACCCTATCATGCCGCGCTACAGGCTGAGATCGACCGGCTGCGCGCCCGGCATGACCGGGTCGTGGTCTATGATGCCCATTCGATCCGCAGCCATGTGCCACGCCTGTTCGACGGCGCATTGCCGCAGTTCAATATCGGCACCAATTTCGGCACGACCTGTTCGCCGGACCTGACCGCCGAAATCGCCCGGCTCTGCGCGGCAAGCGGCATGAGCCATGTCGTCGACGGCCGTTTCCGCGGCGGCTGGACCACGCGCCATTATGGCCGCCCCGAACAGGGCGTCCATGCGATCCAGATGGAGCTTGCGATGCGCGGCTATCTCCACGAGCCCACCGAGCGGACCGAGGCCAACTGGCCGCCGCCGCTGGACCCGGCCCATGCCGCGCCGCTGACCGCCACCCTCACCGCCATCTTGAAGGCCTGCCTCGCCTTCACCCGCCAGGAAGGCTGACCTTCATGACCCGCATCGACAATAGCCGCATCATCAAGCCCGCCACCGGCACCGATCTCAGCGCGAAGAGCTGGCTGACCGAAGCGCCGCTGCGTATGCTGATGAACAATCTCCATCCCGATGTCGCGGAGCGGCCCGAGGAACTGGTCGTCTATGGCGGCATCGGCCGTGCCGCGCGCGACTGGGAAAGCTATGACCGGATCGTCGAGACGCTGAAGCGCTTGGACGACGACCAGACCTTGCTGGTCCAGTCGGGCAAGCCTGTCGGCGTGTTCCGCACCCATCGCGATGCACCGCGCGTACTGATCGCCAACTCCAATCTGGTGCCGCACTGGGCCAATTGGGAGCATTTCAACGAACTCGATAAGCGGGGCCTCGCCATGTACGGCCAGATGACCGCGGGTAGCTGGATCTATATCGGCACCCAGGGCATCGTGCAGGGCACCTATGAGACGTTCGTCGAGATGGGGCGCCAGCATCATGGCGGCAGCCTCAGCGGCAAATGGCTGCTGACAGCGGGCCTGGGCGGCATGGGTGGCGCCCAGCCGCTCGCCGCCGTCATGGCCGGCGCGTCCTGTCTGGCGATCGAATGCCAGCCCAGCCGCATCGAGATGCGCCTGCGCACCGGCTATCTGGATGTCGCCGCCGCGACGATCGAGGAAGCCATGGCGATCATCGAGAAGAGCTGCGCCGACAAGAAACCCGTCTCGGTCGGCCTGCTCGGTAACGCGGCCGAAATCCTGCCCGACATGTTCGCGCGCGGCATTCGCCCCGACCTGCTAACCGACCAGACCAGCGCCCATGATCCGGTCAACGGCTATCTGCCCGCCGGCTGGACCGTCGCCGAATGGATCGAGCGGCGCGAGCGCGAGCCCGAAGCGGTGGCCAAGGCGGCCAAGGCCAGCATGGCGGTCCATGTCCGCGCCATGCTGGATTTCCAGGCGGCCGGCGTCCCCACCACCGACTATGGCAATAATATCCGCCAGATGGCGAAGGATGAGGGCGTGGACAATGCCTTCGACTTCCCCGGCTTCGTGCCCGCCTATATCCGTCCGCTTTTCTGCCGCGGCATCGGCCCGTTCCGCTGGGCGGCGCTGTCGGGCGATCCGGAGGATATCTACAAGACCGACGCCAAGGTGAAGGAACTGCTGCCCGACAACGCCCATCTCCATAACTGGCTCGACATGGCGCGGGAGAAGATCCACTTCCAGGGTCTGCCCGCCCGCATCTGCTGGGTCGGGCTTGGCGATCGCCATCGCCTCGGTCTCGCCTTCAACGAGATGGTGGCGAAGGGCGAACTCAAGGCCCCGGTCGTCATCGGCCGCGACCATCTCGACAGCGGTTCGGTCGCCTCCCCCAATCGCGAGACCGAAGCGATGATGGACGGATCGGACGCGGTCAGCGACTGGCCGCTGCTCAACGCGCTGCTCAACACCGCATCGGGCGCGACCTGGGTATCGCTCCACCATGGCGGCGGCGTCGGCATGGGTTACAGCCAGCATAGCGGCATGGTGATCGTCGCCGATGGCACGGCGGAAGCGGCCGCGCGGCTGGAGCGGGTGCTGTGGAACGACCCGGCAACCGGCGTGATGCGCCATGCCGATGCGGGCTACGAAATCGCGCGCGACTGTGCCCGTGAAAAGGGGCTGGATCTGCCGGGGATATTGGGCTGAGCCGCCGGCTCAGCCCCGATCAGGCGAGCTTGCCGGCCAGCATCTGCAAGGAGGCGGCATAATAATCGGTCGACAGGCCTGCCGGTTGCGGCAGGCCCATGATCTTGCCGGCAATCGCCATGCCACCCGCCGACAGGGCATAGGGCGCGACTTCCCCGGACTGGACATCGACCCAGGCCGGGATCGGCTGTTGCCGGGTCACATAGCCCTGCCAATAGTCGCGGATCGGCTTCAGCAGCGCCGCCCGGCGCCCGGCCTGGGCGTAGAGCGGCACGCGGATCGCGTCGAAGCCGAAACGGGCGGGCTTGCCCACGGCCGGCACGACCATGTCATGCCCCGTCACATCCACCCAATCGGTCGGCAGCTTGAGCGGACCGAATTGCGCCGCCGCCATCAGCGCTTCGCTGTCGCTGATGATCCGCCCCCAGGCCGCCTCGCCATCCAGGCGACGGAAGGCGTCGAGCGCGGGCCAGACGAAATAGGAAGGGTTGAGCGTCACCGCCTCCGGCGTGACGAAGCCCTGCAGGCCGGGCAGCAGCAATGTGCGCCCATGGCGTTCCAGCACCAGATGCTGGCGGATGGCGGCGCGGATCTCGGCCGAGCGGGTGGCATAACGCCCCTCGCCCCAGCTTTTGGCCGCCTCCGCCAGTGCCCAGGCGATGAACAGGTCGCCATCGGTCGCATTATTGGTGTCGGCCACCGGATTGGGCTGCCGGGGATCATAACGCCAGGCGTAAAGCGCCATGTCGGGCCGGACCAGATTGCTATCGGTCCAGCGCAGGATGGCGTCGAATGCTTCCCGGTCATCGTTCCACAATGCCAGGCCCAGGCCATAACCCTGCCCCTCGCTATGGCTGACACCGCCATTGCCATTGTCGATGATGCGGCCGGACGGGTCGAGAAACGCCGCCTTGAACCGGGCCCAGTCGCCATTGCTCACGCTGCTGCCCCGCGGCTGGCGCGCCTTGGCGCAGGCTGCCGTGAAAACCAGTCCCATCCCCACCAGCAACGCACGCCGGTCAACGCCCATGGCGTATTTCCATGATGCCGTCGCGCCATTGCAGCACGGATGTATGCAGGTCCGCGCCGCCGCCCAGCGCCCGGAACCAGGCATCATAGGCGCCACGCAGCAGCGGCGGCGCCATGTCCGCCCAGCGGCCATCGACATCGCCCTGAAGCGTTTCGGGCAAACCGACATGCTGGATCATGATTGCATCGTCCGTCATCCGCAATTGCGCCTCACCCCAGCCCAACGTCCGCCACAGCCGGTTGATCCGCGCCATCAGCGCATCCCCGTCCGAAATGTCGGCGACCTGAAGCAGCGACGCGATGCGCCGACCGACTGCGCCAAAAAAGGCGTCGGCCTGGCCACGGGTCGCGGTGCCGAACACCTCGCTGCCAATCATCGCGGTCAGCAGCGACAGCCCGTCCATCGTCCACTGATCGGTTTCGGCGGGCTGATATTCCACGGCTTCCCGGATCATCAATTGCCTCCCAGAGACTGTTTGATCCCAATCAGCGACTTGAACTCGTCATAGCTGCCGAAGGTGTTGATGCTCATCTCACCGCCGACCCGCGTGCTGGGACTGACACGATAATAGATCGAGCCGTCCGCCGAAAGGGCAAAGCCGGTCTTGCTCAGGCTGTCATAATAGGAGCGCACATCGCTGTTCTGGGCCTTGAGGCCATCCAGCACCGCCTGTGCCGCCGGATCGGTCGGATAGACATTGACCTGATCCTGGCTGTAGCTCTGATAGCCAGGCGCCACGCCCGCCTTCACCTCCAGCAGGTCCGACGCATAGGCATAACGCACCGGCAGGCTGATGCTGAAGAAGCTCTGCGGGCTGAAATAGCCGCCAAAGCCGTAGGTGAAGTAGTTCTGATTATTGTCGAAATCCTGATAGTTCACATTGACGCCGCCGGTGATCGACGAACGGTCGCCGCGATAGAAGGGCAGATAGCCACCGACGTTCGCCTGGAAGCCATGGTTCTTGCGGACATCATGCCCGGCATATTTATAATAGGACAGGTCGCCATAGACCCCCGCCCCATCCTGATCATAGGAGAAGGATGCGCCGCCACCGGTCCGCATCACCTGGCCCCACATCGCCCCGGTCACGGGATCGCGTGTGCCAGCATAGGACAGGACGCTGTCGGTCACCGGCTTGCGCTCGAACCAGGCGCGGGCCGTCGCATAGGGCGAGAAGCGCGGGCTGATCGCTGCATGCCAGGTGACGTCGCTATCCTCGAAACCGAGTGGCGTGACGCCAGCCTCCAGCTTCAGCAGCGGCGTCTCATAAGCAGCCGACAGCGCCACGCCGGACGCATGCTGGGTATCGGCGTCCACCAGTGCGGATTCTTCCTGATCGACGATCCCCTGCGCTTCGGGCGTCGCATTGCGACCGAAGCGGGCAAGCCCCGACCGGCTGGGGCGGCCGGCATCCAGCACCACGGCTTCCGCCCTCGCCTTGATCCGGCCGTTGCCAAGGCTGGTGGAGACTTCGGCCGATCCGGTCAGTTCCTTGAGTTCGCTCAGGCCCGCTTCACCCGATCGCTCGCGATAGCCGGTGCGCAGTTCGGCGCGCGGGCCACTGTCGCGGGTCAGGGTGCGGATCTCGGTCTGGATACGGTCCATCACCGGATCGCCGCTTGTCATCATCGATCCGCCCGGCGCGGACGCCGGCACGCCAACCGCCGGATAACCGCCCGGCATCGGCGCAGACTGGGCCACGACCGCCGGCGGGAATCCGCCGGCTTCGCCAGCCTGCGGCATCGGCGCGAACGCCATGCCTGCCGGTGACGGCGCTTGTCCGGCCAGCCGCGCGCCCGATCCCAGCGCGAACGGATTGACCGCCGCCGGGGCGGCCGCAGCCGACTGGTTGCGGAACGGGTTGTTGCCCTGCATCGTCGCGGCAAAGGGATTGCTGGCAGTGACATTGCCTGCGCCGCTCTGCGCGGCATAGACTTCCTTCGCGCGCTTCAGGTAGCGCAGCGCGGCGCCCTCGTCGCCCCGCGCCTGCTCCATCCGCGCCGCCGCCATGTAGATCTGATAATCATTGGGCGATTGCTGCAAGGCGCGCTCGATCGTGGCGCGTGCCAGATCCTTGTCGCCCGCTGCGCCCGCCGTCTCGATCAGGCCCATCAGCGCGCCCTTGTCATTGGGCGACTGGGCCAGGACCAGTTGGTAGGTCTGCGCCGCCTGAGCCGGCATACCACCCGACTGATAAAGCCGTGCCAGCGCGGCCAGCACTTCCTGATTGCCCGGCGCAGCGTTCCACGCGCCCTGCAGCAGGTCGAAGGCCTGCGCGTTCTGGCCTGCGAGCCGCAGCCGATCGGCCTGCGACGCCGCCATGATGCCGTTCATCCGCGCGACGACACGCTGGCCGTCGGGCGTATTGCCCGCCAGTTGCGCGGCGCGCTGCACGGCGCTGGTGGCAAAGGCATCGCGCCCGGTCTTGGCCAGCACGCGCACGATCGGTTCATAGCCGGCCGGGTCGGTGATGGTCCCGGCGGTCAGCGCCTGCTGCGCCAGTTGCGCCGCTCCTTCCCGGTCACCCAGTTCGAACATCGCATCGGCCACAGCAGCCTGCTTGGTCGGGTCGATGCCGGGGGTCGCGGCCAGTTGGCGCAGTGCCATCAGCGCATCGGCCTGCCGCCCCTGCGCGGCCATCGCCTTGGCCCGCTCGATCGCGCCGTCCACCTTCAGGCCGACAGCGAAATTGCGCATCTGTTCCGTACGCTGCATTTCGGGAATCCGCGCCATCAGCGTATCGGCGGCCGACGCCCGGCCGCGATCGGCGTTGAGCAGCGCAGCGGCATAAAGCCAGTCGGGATCACTCGACGATCCCAGCGAGTTGATCAGCGATTCCGCCTCGGGCAGGCGCTGGCGCTGGATCAGATAACGGGCAAACTCATAACGGATCCACGGATCCTGCTGGTCCAGCAACAGGCCGGAATGAAATTCCTGTTCGGCGGTGACATCATCGCCGCGCGCGGCCGCGGCACGGGCGCGATCGCGCGCCGCCCGGCTCGCCAGCCGACCATCGGACTGCTTGGCCCCTTCATTTGCCTGCCGGTAAAGGTCTGCCGCATCGGCATAGCGCCCCTGCCGCTCATAGATATCGGCCAGCAATTCGAGCGCCGGGCCACGCTGCGGATAGCCGGAACGGACCAGCGCCTCGGCATCGGCCTGCGCTTCGCCAAGCCGGCCCTGCGCCAGCGCCGCACGCGCATCCGCAAGCCCGCCAAAGAAGCGGGCGGAGGCCAGCGCCTGCGCCCATTGCGCCGCTGAACCGCGCTGCGATGCCTGATCGAGCAGGTCACGCGCTTCGCCGAAGCGCCCCTGGCGCAAGCGCACCAGGCCAAGACCGCCCAGCGCGTCGGCATCATTGCGATTGGCGGCCACGGCGCGCTCGAACGCCCGCTCGGCGCCATCCAGATCATTGGCGTCGAGCGCCTTGAAACCGCTCGCGCGCGACGCGCCACCGCCTACATTGCCGCTCGGGCGCGCTGCTTGCGTCCGATTTGCCGCCGAGGGAGCCGCTGTCGGCGTGGGCGTCGGGCGTGGCGTCGCTTCGGCGCGCCGTGCCGGCGCTGGCGCGGGCGTGGGTTTCGGTGCCGGCTGTGCCTTGGGCGGCGGGCCGGCCAGTCCCTTGCGCGCTTCGGCATTATTGGGATCGAGCGCCAGTGCCCGGCGATAGGCCTGGTTTGCCAGATCCTGTCGCCCCTTGGACTGCCAGTAGCGGCCCTGCTGGATCAGCGGCGCGACGCCCGGCACTTCGGCCAGCGTGGGCATCGGCGCCATGCAGGCCAGCGCCAGGGCGGCGCAGGTGACAGGCAGGCGGAGGGTGCGGCTCATGCCTCATCCTCCTTGCTCAGGCGGCGGCGCTGCTGCCGGCTGAGATAGAGATAAAGCGGTCCGGCGAGGATGAGCGCCGCGAGCAGGCCGCAGGCGGCCATCAGCAACGGCCGCTGGCTCAGCCAGAAGGCCGCCTTCATCCAGAAGGGCAGGTAACCGACCCAATAGCCGGGTCCGACCGCAAAGCTGCTCATCCCGTCGCCGCTGGTGACGGCCAGGTCGCCCTGGATCTGGGCGTTGATCTTGGCATCGGCCATGCCGCCGACCAGATCGGGCAAGGCGCGCGGATCGTCCGCCAGCAGGGCCACGACGCTGCGACCACCCTCGAACGGGGATTCGAAGCCGACAATGCCGGCAAAGCCGCTGGACGAGGTGACAAACGCGTCCGCTTCGCCATCACCCGATCGATCGAACGGCGAGAAGAAGGCGAAGATGCGCTGGATCGGGCTCATCTCCGTCACCTGCAGCCGGCCATTTTCATAGCGGACCGGCGCGCCGGCAAAGAGCTGGTCGGAACCCGCGACGCTGCTGCCGCCGATAACGATGATGTCACGCCCCTGCAGCCGCTCGCCATCGACAGCGTTGGCGACGACGACCCCGGTCACTGGCGCGCCGGTGGAATCGCCCATGCGGCCCATCAGCACCAGGAAGGCCTCGACCGCCCCGGCGGAAGGCTGGCCGCCCATCAGCACCGTGGTTTCCGACAGGTCGGGACGGATGGTGAAGGGATAGCCGGCGCCGGCAAAGGTCGCGAGATCGGGCATGTGCAGCGCATGATAGGCGCGGCTGAGGTCGATGCTGCTGCTCGGACGCACGCTGACCCGGACATTGTCGGGCAGCGTCCCTTCGCACTTTTTCTTGTCGGCAATGATCAGATTATAGTCGAAAATCAGCTCGTTCTGGCCGAACAGATTGTAGCGCGGCAACACGATCGAGGCGCTGGAATCGTTGGACGATGCGCCCTGCGCCCCGAACAGGCTGTCCCACCAGCCAGCCCCGGCGAGCGGCAGCGTGCGGAGATACTGGTTGTTGATCGAGACATCGAGACGCGAGGCGCGACGATCAAGCCATTTGGCCGCCGGATAGCGATAGCGCAGGTCGAGGCGACCGCCCTGGCGCGGCCAGAAGAAGAGATCGGGCGCGACCCGGAAGCGCGCCGACAGCGGGCCAGGCGGCAGGCCCATGCCCTGCAGCGCATTGGCATCCATGATCTCGCCCAGCTGGACCGGGCGGTCGGTGCGCAGCCAGCGCGGCGCGGCATAGCGCGCAAAGGTCGGGATGCGGACGCCATCAAAGTTCATCCGCGCGCCGCTCAGCACGCCGCGACCGCTGGCGATCGCCGCAGCGGCCAGCTTCAATTCGCTGGCGTTGCGGCCCATCACCACCAGCAATTCGCCGAACGTGTCGCGAGGATTGCGGATGACGGTGGCGCTCGGCCCGGTGATCGACAGGTTGAGGCCGGCGATCGGCCGGTCCGGCGTCGCGAACAGGATCGCGTTTCCGGTCGGGATCTGGTTGTAGACCGGCTTGAACGAAAAGCCGCGATAGCTGGCTTGCGCACCCAACCAGGAAGCCAGGCTGGCGGCCGCCTCCAGCTCGCCAGCGCGCGGCGTGCCGGCGAAGACGAAGGGCAGGCGCAGCGGCAGATTGTCGTGCCGATCAAAGAAGGGACCGGGCAGACGGCCCAGATCCGGCGCCATCGGCAGCGTCTGGACGCTGAGGTCGAACCAGGACCGGACATTGCTGATATTGGCCCAGAGCGAACTGTGGAACGGATCCTCGCAATCGCGCGCATAATGGCCGACCAGGCGCAGGTTCAGCTGGTTGTCGCCCGGCAGGAACAGCGCCGGATTGACCGGAATGGTGATGTTCTGACCACCGGATTCCGCCGGGGTAAGGCGAATGGTGCGGACCACCTCGCCGTTCAGCAACACGACCAGTTGGCTGAGATCGCCGAGCATGGCCGGCGACCAAGCGAAGTTCAGCGTCAGGCTGCTATCGGTCACCACCTCGTTGCGGCGCATGCCGAAGGGAATGCCGATTTCGCCGCGCGTCCCGGCCAGGCGGATCGGCATCTTGACCTGCAGGTCGCGGAAGCTGAGCCGCTGCTTCTGCACGCCCGCCGCGGTGGCGGGTGCCAGCGTCGCGGCAGGTGCCTGTGCCGCCTGCGCGAAGGCGTGACCGCTGCCTGCGAGCAGCAGCGTCCCGATCGCGGCCAGGCCCAGCAATGCGGCCGCAGCCTGCTTGGCGGCTTTCGCCGCGGCGGCCAGGCGAACGGCCTTCTTCTGCTTGCGGCGCTCCGTGCGGTTGAGGCGGAACAGGCGCTTGAGGGTCATATAGTCGACCACGATGATATCCCAGAGAGAGTGCAGGGCCGAAACCGGCTTGCGGGGGGCAGCGGGCTGCCATGCATCGGCACGGCCCATCACCGCGCGGACAAGGTGGCGCGAAGAGATCATGTCCAGTTCCTGGAAGCGCAGATTGACCTCGCCCCGATCGAACCGGACCATTTCGACCGGGATCGTCAGCTTCTCGTCGCCCATCGGCAGCGACATATAGGCGACGCGCCGGTCGCGCAGCGGGAAGTCGGGCGGCACGGCGATCGCCGCGCCCCCCATCGAAATGTCGATCGTCGTCGCGTCGATCACATAGCCATCGGCCATGTAGAGAGTGACCGGCAATTCGGTGACGATGCGGATATATTCGCGCGCCTGCCGCGTCTCGCGCGCGACCGAAACGGCGGCGATCAGGATGATCAGACTGAACACGGCCCAGACGACGTTCAGCACCAGCGTATCGGTCTGGATGTTGAACAGATGCGGGAAGAAGACCCGCTTCACGATCGCCAGCCCGATGCCGAAGATGATGAGGCCGATGCAGATCAGGTGCGGGCGCACCGTCGACAGGTCGAAATAGGTCCGGTCGAGCAGGCTGCCCTTGTCCGTCACGTTGAACTTGCCCTTGCGCGGCTGGAAGAAGGTCATGACCGTCGGGCGCGCCAGGTGAAAGGCCAGAATCGTCTCGTAGATTTCACCCCAGAACGGTCGGCGATCCCCGCCCTGCGTATTCGCCGACGATGTCATCGAACAGACCAGATGCGGCAGCGCATAGGCGAAGATCAGCGATGCCGAGGCATGGATGATGTTCTGGCCGAAGATCAGATAGGCAAGCGGGCTGGTCAGGAAGACGATGCGCGGCAGCGGAAACTGGAAATGCAGCATCGCATTCAGGTAGCAAAGCCGCTGCTGCCAATTGAGGCCGCGCCCGAACAGCGGATTGTCGATCCGCAGGATCTGGGTCATGCCGCGCGCCCAGCGGATGCGCTGGCCGATATGCAGCACCAGCCGTTCGGTCGCGAGGCCAGCGGACAGGCGCGCGCCGATATAGGCGGTATTCCAGCCCATGCGCTGCAATTTCAACGCGGTATGGGCGTCCTCGGTCACCGTCTCACCGGCAAAGCCGTTGGTCTGGGCCAGCGCATCGCGGCGGATGACTGCGCAGGAACCGCAGAAGAAGGTCGCGTTCCAAAGATCGTTGCCAGACTGGACCGCACCATAGAACAGGTCGCCCTCACCCGGCAGGTCGCGCACCGTGCCCAGGTTGCGCTGGGCCGGATCGGGCGAATAGAAATGGTGCGGCGTCTGCATCAGCGCCAGCTTGGGATCCTGCTGGAACCAGCCGACGGTCATCTGCAGGAAGGCGCGGGTCGGCACATGGTCGCAGTCGAAGATGGCGATCAGTTCGCCATTGGTCTTCTTCATCGCGGCATTGAGGTTGCCGGCCTTGGCATGAAGATTGTCGCCGCGGGTCAGATAGCCGCAGCCGGCCTGGCGCGCGAACGCCTGAAATTCGGGCCGGCGACCGTCATCCAGGATGAAGACGCGGAAACGATCGGCGGGATAATCCATGTCCATCGCCGCGAACACGGTGTTGCGAACGATCTCCAGGCTTTCATTATAGGTCGGGACATAGACGTCGACGCTGGGCCATTGATCGGGCTCACCCTCGATCTCCACGACTTCACGGTCGAGCGGCCAGCCGGTCTGGAGGAAGCCCAGCACCAGGATCAGCCAGGCATAGACTTCGGCCAGATACAGGCCAGACCCCAACAGGAATTCTGCCAGGGTGCCAAACTCCAGCGTTTCGGTGGTGCGCCAGAACATGTAGCGGGTCGATACGATCATCGACAGGATCGCGAGCACCAGCAGGGCACGACGGCTGCGCATCCGCCCCAATATGGTCGCGCCCACGATGGTGATGCCGGCAAAGATCCACTGCGCTTCCAGATCGAGCGGCACGGTGATCGCCAGCAGGGCGAACAGCCCGGCCAGCACCAGCAACCCGTTGCTCAGGATCGCCTGCCGGGCCTTCACGAAGTAGCCTCCTCGGCCGCCTCAACCAGGCCAGCCGCCTGTTCCACGGTCGTGACCAGCCTGCGCAGATCGTTGAGCGCCACGCTGGCCGGCGCGAAGCGGGCCAGCGGCTCGAACATCGCGCTTGCCTCGTTCACCGCCTCGTCACGGCGGATCGTGCCGAGCAGCTTGCTGCCGAACAGTTCGCGCAGGAAGATATGCGTGTGGCGCGACAGGCGATGGGTATCGTCCAGATGGTTGAGCACGAACCCGGTCTTGGCGAGATCGATCGTCGCCGTGCCCGGCTCGACCTTGGGCAGGGCCGCGAGCGATCCGGGACGCGGATGCAGGGGGCAGACATGCAGGGCGGCATGCGGCAACAACATGTCCTTGGTCTCGCGGTCACCCGCCGCCACATCGGCAATGAAGATCTTCTTGCCGGCGAACGGCGAATGATCCGGCTTGCCCAGCAGATCCTGGAAGGTCGCGTCACGGCGCAGGCCATAGGCGGAAAAGAGCGCGACGCCCGACACCGCGATCTGGTCCGCGCTGCCGTCGTTCAGTTCCGGCAGGCCCTGGGCCGGGGTCAGGCCGAAATAGAGCTTGAGAGAATCCTGATAGGTGAAGTCGAGCGCGCTGACATCATGCCCGCGCTGCGCCAGATGGATCGCCAGTTGCGCCGCGATGAAGCTGGTGCCGACGCCGCCCTTGGGCGAATGACAGAGGATCAGCGGCATCAATAATCTCGCTTGTCGGGATCGTTCGACAGATGGCCCAGGAAATCGCGCAGATTGCCGCGCGGCGCAGCGGATGGTGGCGCGTCCTGATAGGCGTCGA
Source organism: Sphingobium sp. MP9-4 (assembly GCF_005281675.1). NCBI lineage: Bacteria > Pseudomonadati > Pseudomonadota > Alphaproteobacteria > Sphingomonadales > Sphingobiaceae > Sphingobium > Sphingobium sp. MP9-4. The sequence goes on from NZ_LUFI01000002.1 coordinate 74,739, forward strand.
ACATGCTGGTCACATTGGCGCGGGGTGCGGGCACATGTTGCTCGGGCTCGGCGCGGCGGATCGCCAGCACGGCTTCGGCCTCGCGCGCTTCCAGTTTGGACAGGGGACGTCCGACCACGCGCGGGTCGGTCAGCAGGGCCTCGAAGATCGGCCACAACTCCATGTCCGCGAAACTGTCCGCGAACTCGCGATAGCGAAAATCCCGGCGCCCCAGCCGGGCCAGAAGGCTTTCTGCGTCGGAGCGCATGGCCCTGTTCTCCCTGATATCCAAGGAAAACCTAGAGTAAAATGGTTAACAAAATCTTTAGAAATTCGAAGAAGTTGCGGCATTGCGGGCGCTGCGTGCGACGCACCGTTCGTCGCACGCAGGAAAATCCCCTTTTTGCTTCAACATCTTGGCACCGCGAGCCGCAAAAACGCGCCGCGGCCATTGCCGCGCTTATTTGCGCGGCAATGCAACTTCCGCCTTGGCGGTCGCCAGGGTCGTGCCCAGCTGATTGACCATGCGGCAGTCGATCTGCACCACGTCGCGACCGTCATCGTCGACGAACTTGTCGACCACCGTGCCGGTCATGATCGTGATGTCGCCGGTGAAGGCCGGCCCGCGATAGGAAGCGACCGAATGGGTCACCATGCCCCATTCGCCGGCCCAGCCGGCCAGATAATCGACGATCCATGCGCCCATCGATGCACCATAGCCATAGGCCCGCGGCATGCCGATGAAGCGGGCCCAGCGCGGGAAGAGATGGCCGCGCGACGGCCCGAAATAGGCGCCGTCGGTCAGTTCCGGATTGATCCGCTCCATCACCGGGTCATTTTCATGCCCCGCCATTTCCTTGACGAAGCCGAGCGCCTCCATGTCGAGATCGGTGCGCCGGTGCGTGCCGCCCCAGATGGTGAACAGATAGGCGCGCCATTCGGTGGTGAAACTGGCGATGCTGTGCGGGCCGATGACACGTTCAGGCAGCGCGGCGCCGATCTGGATATCGTCCCAATAACGTTTGCCATGGCCCAGTTCGTGCAGCATCTGCACCCAGTCGAACTTGCGATCCTGGATCTGCGCCAGTTCCTCGTCGCTCCACACCGGATCTTCGGTGCCCTCGACCACATCGGTCGTCTTCTCGCGCCCCGCCTCGGCCAGATAGCGGATCGAGGTGGAGCGCTGCTTGGCAATCAGTTCGCCATTCTGGTTGTAATAATTATTGTCGCCACGCTGGAAACAGGTCGGCCCGGCGAACTTGGTATCCTTGACCGTATAGTCGAACGGGATGCGCTCATTATGGACCAGGTCGCCGCCCTGGATACGCGGGCCATAGAACCACCATTCATCGCCGCCGAACAGCAGATGCGAATTGGGGATGGCACCCACGCAGGCCGGCCCGGCGCCATGGCCGTCATCCATCGTCACGGCAAAGCTCTGCGGCGCGACCAGCCGGCCCCAGCGCCCCTCGGCGGCATAATCGGCATCATAATGGAGCAGATTGGGATAATGCATCGCCTGCGCCCAGCGGCGGATGTCATTATTGTGGATCGGCTCGCGCATCCGCGCAGGCTGCATCGGCTTGCCGAGATATTGGTCGATATCCGAACAGTCGAAGACGGCTATGCTCATGGTTCCCCTCCGAGGAAATCTTTGTTCCGCCCTGCCATGGCGGAGCAGCGCCCGACGGCACAAGTCCACGGCCGGCGACAGCATGCGCACCGACAGGCGAAAACATCCCGCCAAGCCGCAGAAAAGCGCGATTTTTCGTCGTTTATCGCGATGCCGATGTTTGTCCTGTGCGGCCCGGCGCTTGAACAGGGCGGCGATCGCAGCTAAATTGATGCATCAATTCACCAGAAAAGAGACCGTGCCGTGGATTTCAACCTGACCGCAATGCCGATCCGCAACGCTGCCAGGGAAATTCATGCTCATGCCCGCCATATCCTGTTCCAATCTCGGCTGGACCACGCCTGACGGCCAGTCCGTCCTTTCCGGTCTAGACCTTCGTTTCCAGAGCGAGCGCACCGCCCTTGTCGGCCGCAACGGCGTCGGCAAGACGACCTTGCTGCGCCTGATCGCCGGCGATCTCACCCCCAGCAGCGGCAGCATCGCCGTGCAGGGCCGGCTCGCCCGCCTGCGCCAGGCCGTGCAGTTCGGCGCGGATGAACGGATCGCCGATCTGTGGGGCGTGGCCGATGCCATCGCCCTGCTGCGCCTCGCCGAAAGTGGCGATGCCACCGCCGAGCAACTGGCCGATGCCGACTGGACGCTCGAAAGCCGGATCGACGCCGCGCTGGAGCGGGTCGGGCTCGCTGCCGGGCCGGATACCCGGCTTTGCACTTTGTCGGGCGGCCAGCGCACCCGCGCCGCGCTCGCCGGCGCGATCCTGGAAGCCCCCGATTTCCTGTTGCTGGACGAACCGACCAACAATCTCGACCGGGCCGGGCGCGCGGCCGTCGCCGAACTGGTCGATGGCTGGCGCGCCGGCCTGATCCTCGTCAGCCATGATCGCGAGTTGCTGGAGCGCGTCGACGCGATCGTCGAACTCACCGGCCTCGGCGCCCAGCGCTATGGCGGCAACTGGTCCCATTATCGCGCGCGCAAGGCGGTCGAACTCACCGCCGCCGCCCATGATCTCGACATCGCGGAACGACAGGTCAAGCAGGCCGCGCGCAAGGCCCAGCTCGCGACCGAGCGCCAGCAGCGACGCGACGCCGCCGGCGCCCGCAAGGGCGCGCGCGGCGACATGCCCCGCATCCTGATCGGCGCGCGCAAGAACCAGGCGGAAGCCTCTTCCGCCGCTGGCCGCCATGTCGCGGAGCGGCTGCGCGCCGAGGCGGAGGATCAGGCGCAAGCCGCACGCAGCCGGGTCGAGATATTGGAGCCGATCCGCATCGCCCTGCCCTCGACTGGCCTGGCGCCGGATCGGATCGTCCTGCGCCTCACCGATGTCAGCGTCGGCCATGATCCCGCCACGCCCTTGCTGGCGCATGTCGACCTGCTGGTCGAAGGGCCGGAACGGATCGCCATCACCGGCCCCAATGGATCGGGCAAGACCAGCCTGCTTGCGACCATGGCCGGCACATTGCCGCCGCTCGCCGGACGGATCGACCGCCCGGTGCGCCACGCCGTACTGGACCAAACCGCCGCGCTGCTCGATCCTGCCCTATCGATCGCGGACAATCTCGCGCGCCTGCATCCCGAACTCGACGAAAATGGCCGTCGCGCCCTGCTCGCCCATTTCCGTTTTCGCGGCGACGCCGCGCTGCAACGGGTCGTTAGCCTCAGCGGCGGGCAGATGCTGCGCGCGGGCCTGGCCTGTGTGCTGGGCAGCGCGCCGCCGCCACTGCTGATCCTCGACGAGCCGACCAACCATCTCGACCTCGAAGCGATCGAGGCGGTGGAGGCTGGGCTGCGCGGCTATGATGGCGCCCTGCTGGTCGTCAGCCATGACGCGCGCTTTCTCGACGCGATCGGCATCACGCGCCGGATTGCGCTCGGCTAGGCGGCCCGCAACGCTTCCGCCAGTGGCTGCACCTGATCGCCCAGGATCAGGTGCAGCCAGCCATCGGCCGATGCCGGCAGCACCCAGGCCTTGACCCCGGCGCCCCGCAACGCCGCCGCGTCCACGGCAGCGGGCCGATCGACGCGCACCAGAAGGCGCGTGCCGCGCGGCTCGACCGCGCGCACGCCGGCGCCCTTGAGCAGAGCGACCAGATCGGACGTGCCCGCGATCGGCGCCGGATCATGCCCGGCCAGCGCGCTGCGGATCTCCGCTGCGACCTGATCGGCGATCGGCCCCAGCACCACCTGGAAACCGCCGTCGCGCAGGCGGACGACGCCGCGCGCGCCCAGCGCCCGCAAACGGGCCTCGTCCGCGATTGCACTGTCGCCCAGCACCAGACGCAGCCGGGTGGTACAGGCATCGACCGATCGTACATTGGACTTCCCGCCCAGCGCCGCGACCATCGCCGGCCCGCGCGCACCGGCCACGTTCGGCATGTCCACCGCAGCGGCAGCTTCATCCTCGCGTCCCGGCGTCTTCAGGTTGAAGCGGCGGATGCACCAGCTGAAGGTGGCATAATAGACAGCGAAATAGACAAGCCCGACCGGGATCAGCATCAGCGGCTTGGTCGCCAGACCATAATTCATCAGATAGTCGAACAGGCCAGCGGAAAAGCCGAAGCCCAGCTTCACGCCCAGCGCGTCCATGACCACCATCGACAGGCCGGTCAGCACCGCATGGACGACATAGAGGATCGGCGCCAGGAAGATGAAGCTGAACTCGATCGGTTCGGTCACGCCGGTGAGGAAGGAGGTGAGCGCAAGGCTGAGCAGCAGGCCACCGACGCGCTTGCGCCGATCCGGCAAAGCGGTGCGATACATGGCGAGGCAGGCGGCCGGCAGGCCGAACATCATCACCGGGAAGAAGCCCGACATGAAACCACCAGCGGTCGGATCGCCCGCGAAGAAGCGCTTGATATCGCCGGTCGCGCCATGGAAGTCACCAAGCAGGAACCAGGCGACATTGTTGATGATGTGGTGCAGCCCGGTAATCAGCAGCAACCGGTTGAGCAGGCCATAGACGAACAGGCCGAGCGGTCCGGCCGCCACCACCCATTGGCTCAGGCGATCGATCCCCGCCTCGATCCAGGGGAAGCCAAGGCCGAACATCAGCGCGCCGAACAGGCCGGCCAGCCCCGCGACGATCGGCACGAACCGGCGCCCGGCGAAGAAGGCCAGATAGTCGGGCAGCTTGATGTCGGAAAAGCGGTTGTAGAGCAGGCCCGCGACGATGCCCGACAGGATGCCGGCCGGCACGGAGACCTTGGCGATTTCCTTGGCGCGCCAGGCGGCCTGCGCCGCCTCCGCCACGTCGGGCGGCAGGACCAGCAATACCTTCGCGCCCTCGGTCGTCACCAGATAGGCGATCACCCCGGCGAGGCTCGCCGCGCCATGATTTTCGCGGGCGAGGCCCACGGCGACACCGGCGGCGAAAAGCAGGCCGAGATTGGAGAAGATCGCGTCGCCCGCTGCCGCGACGAAGGGAATGGCGAGCATGTCGGGCTGGCCAAGGCGCAGCAGCAGCGCGGCGATCGGCAACACCGCAATCGGCAGCATCAGCGCCCGGCCAAGGGGCTGTAGCCGGGCCAGCAGGTTGGCGGGACGGAAGCTCATGGCAGGACTCCTTGGGCCATTTCGCGCACGGCAGCGGGGCTTTCGGCGGCGCAGGCGCGCTCCGCCAGGTCGATGCAACGGGCCATGTCGAGCGTGCGCACCACCGCCTTCAACCGGGCAATGGCGGCGGGCGTGGCCGACAATTCGGTGATGCCAAGGCCGATCAGGATCGGTGCGGCGAGCGGGTCGGAGGCAAGGCCGCCACAGACGCCGGCCCAGCGGCCATGACGCTGCGCGCCGTGCCCGACTTCGCGGATCAGGCGCAGTACCGCGGGATGCAGCGCATCGATCCGGTGCGACACCGCCGCGTTGCCGCGATCGACGGCCAGCGTATATTGGGTCAGGTCATTGGTACCGATCGACAGGAAATCGGCCTCGGCCGCCAGCATGTCCGCCAGCATCGCCGCCGCCGGCGTCTCGATCATCACGCCCAGCGGCACCGGCGCGTCGATACCCAGCGCCGCCTTTTCCGCGTCCAGCATCGCCCTGACCGCGCGATAGTCGGACAGGTCCACAATCATCGGCAGCATGATGCGGCACTGGTCCGCCGGCACGGCGCGCAGGATCGCGCGCAACTGTACCTGCATCAAGTCCGGCCGGGCGAGGCTGAGGCGCACGCCGCGCAAGCCCAGCGCCGGATTTTCCTCGGCCGCCATCGGCAGATAGGGCACCGGCTTGTCGCCGCCAATGTCGAGCGTCCGCACGATCAGCGGCCGATCGCCCAATGTCGTTGCGATACCGGAATATATTTCTCGTTGTTCGGCCTCGTCCGGCGCCTCCGCCCGCTCCAGAAACAGGAATTCGGTGCGCAGCAGGCCGCACCCCTCGGCCCCGGCCGCCACGGCGGCGGCGGCATCGGCCTGCGATCCCAGATTGGCGAAAATCTCGATCCGGGTGCCGTCGGCCATGCGACAATCGGCATGAGCCTGCGCCCGGTCGCGGCTGCGCTGCTCGCGCGCGGCGGCGATCCGCGCGCTGACCTCCGACAATGTGTTCACGCCCGGATCGGCATCGATCCGCGCCCCGTCCGCGTCCAGGATGACCGTCCGCCCCTCGGCGATGGCCAGCACATCCCGGCCGGCGGCGACCAGCATCGGGATGCCGGCCGACGCCGCGAGGATCGCGACATGGGAAGTGGGACCGCCGGCCGCCGTGCAGATTCCGGCCAGACGGTCCCTATCGAGCGCCAGGAACTGCGAGGGGAGCAGATCCTCAGCGATCAATATGCTTTGAGGGGGCAGCGGCGGCACCGCGCTTGCCTCGCTGCCAAGCAGGGCGGCGATCAGCTGTCGCTCGATATCGATCAGGTCGGCGACACGTTCCATCAGCAGCGGATCGCCGGTCGCACGGATCGCCTCGGCCGCCTGGGCGGTCGCATGGCGCCAGGCGAAGGCGGCGCTGCGCCCGGCATCGATCTGGTGCCCGGCCGCCTCGGCCAGTTCCGGGTCGGCCAGCAGCGCGCGATGCGCCGCCGCAATCTCGGCCGCCAGGCCATGGCCCGCCGACAATTCGGCATCGACTGTCGCCATCGCCCGCGCGAGCGCGGCATGTTCGGCCGCGCCGCCCTGCCCGTCGCGCGGCACGTCGACATCGGCGACGCGCAGCTGCACCACCTGTCCGATTGCGAGCCCCGGCGCAGCCGTCACCGGGCCGTGCTGCGGCACGACCGGCGCGGGCGCGGGATGATCGACCTTCGCCTCCTCACCCAGCCCCGCTTCGATCAGCGCCACCAGCGCCTCGACCGCCGCGCGGGCATCGCTGCCTTCGCCCCGGATGATGATCTCATCGCCGCTACGCACGCCAAGGCCAAGCAGCCCAACGGTGCTGCGCGCATTGACGCTCTTGCCGTCCCGCACGATCGCCACCGGCGCGACGAAGGTGCGGAGCAGCGCCGCGATCCGCGCGGCCGGACGGGCGTGGATGCCATGGGGGGCGTCGACGCACACGACCCGTTGATGGCTGTCACCTTCGCTGTCACCTTTGACCGCTGCAGGCGCCAGCGCCGTGATCCGCGCAACGCCATCCTGCCAGCCGACCCGCCGGTCGAGCGGCTCCAGCGACAGGGCATAGCCCTCGCCCGCCAGCACCACCGGCGTGATCAGCGCCTTGGCCCCTTGCGCCACGGCGTCGAGATCGAAACCGATCAGCAGGTCTCCGGTCGCAACGGCATCGCCCGGCTTCACTTTCGGCGTAAAGCCCTTGCCGCCCAGCGTCACCGTCTCCAGCCCGACATGGATCAGCAGTTCCGCGCCATTGGCCAGGCGCAGCGAGACCGAATGGCCGGTCGGCGCCACCGTCAGCACGGTCGCGTCGGCCGGCGCGCGGACTTCGCCTGCGATCGGGTCGATGGCAAAGCCCTCACCCATCATCCCCTCGGCAAAAACCGGATCGGGCACGCTTTCGATCGGCGCCAGCCAGCCCGCCAGGGGCGCGCGCAAGGTCACGCTGGCCATCATCCCGCTCATGGGATCAGTTCCACCTGCTTGATCGCCCATAGGGGCTCAACATCCTTCGCCGTATAGGTGATGCACAAATTTGCCTTGCCGCTGCGCGGCGCGATCGGCCCGACCAGCCGGGTCACTTCCGGGTTCCCGACCGCCGGCGCCAGCGGCAGCACGGCGATGCGCTCGCCCTCGCAATTGCCGGCCCGCACTTCCATCTCGCCCGCCGGGGTCGCCGGGGGGCGGAAATGGATGGCGTCGCGATCCTTGCCGATCTGGAAATTGAACGGAAGCTGGCCGACCTCGATCGCGATCCTGGACGCGCCGCCAACCGGGGCGTCGACATAGAGCCAGCAAGGCTGCAGGATATCGATCAGGAAATGCGCCCGCTCGCCCTGCGCCGGGGCATCATCCTCCAGCGAGAGCACGACCTTGTTGGCGCAGCTTGCCAGTTGCTCGTCGGTGCGGCGGCGCAGGAAGGACGCGTCGAGACCGATGTCGATCGCGCCCGGCATCATCCCGCCGCGCCAGACGGTGCCGGCCCGCAACCGGGTGCCGACCGGCAGGCTGAGACCGTCCTTGTAGACCGGCGCGCGTGGCGTCACCGCGCTGCCGTCCAGCGTATAATGGATCGGAAAGCCCGACTGGCTTTCCAGCGTCACCCGCGCCGCCTTGTCGCCTGACGCATAATCCGTCTTCGCCGTCACCGTCAGCGCGCTGATCGCGGGCTTCAGGCCCAGCGTTCCCATCCGCGTCATCTGCGGCACCAGCCGGTCCATGAAGCTGGCAAAATCATGGCTCGCGACCGGCGACCAGCCGATTTCGGCGACGGCGCTGCCGCGCGGGAATTGCTGCCACTGGGCGCGTTCCTCGGTGCGGACATGCTCGGTGAAGAGATTGCCCTGCAGCCCCAATATATGCTGCTGCTCGGCGGCGCTCAGCCCTTCGGGTTCGGGATTGAAGTCATAGACGCTGTGCAGGTCGGACAGATGGCCGCGCCCCGGCGACTCCAGCGGCCCAAAGCCCTGGCGATTGTCGAAATAGAGGATCGGCGCCGGGCTCAATATCGCGTCATGGCCGGACTTGGCGGCGGTCACCGCCCCCTCGATCCCGCGCCAGGAGGTGATGGTGGCATGGGGCGAGGCGCCGCCTTCCAATATCTCGTCCCAACCGATCGGCTTGCGACCATGCTTGGTCAGGAAATCGTCGATGCGGTGCATGAACCAGCCCTGCATCGCATCCTCGCTGCTGATGCCCAGCGCCTTCATCTTCGCCTGCATCGCCGGCGAGGATTTCCACTGGTCCTTCACCGCCTCGTCGCCGCCGATATGGATATAGGGCGACGGGAACAGCGCCATCACATCGGTCAGCACGTCCTCCAGAAAGCCAAAGGTCGCGTCATCGGCATTATAGAGCCAGGGGAAGACGCCCCAGTCGGACTCCGTGCCCGGCGGGATCGGCACGCCCATGCCGAGCTTAGGATAGGCGCGGATCGCCGCCAGCGCATGGCCCGGCATCTCGATCTCCGGCACGATCATGACGCCGCGCGCGGCGGCGTAGGCGACGATATCGCGAATTTCGGCCTGGGTGTAGAAGCCACCGACCTTGGGCAGCGGCGGCGCGCCGGGTGCGCCAGCGGGCACGCGCCAGGCGGAAACTTCCGTGAGGCGCGGATATTTGGGAATCTCGATACGCCAGCCCTGATCATCGACCAGATGCCAGTGTAGCCGGTTGAGCTTGTTGACCGCCATCCAGTCGATCAACTGGCGCACATAGGCGGGCGACTGGAAATGGCGGGCGCTGTCGAGCATCAGCCCGCGCCACTGGAAGCGCGGCGCGTCGGCAATGTGCATCGCCGCGACCGATACCGGGCCAGCAGCCTGATCCTGCGTCATCGCCTGCCACAGCGTCACCGCGCCATAGAGCAGCCCCGCATCGTCGCCGGCGGCGATCGTGGCACCCTTGCCGGTCACGTCGAGGGTGTAGGATTCCGCTGCACCGGTCTTGGCGCGGCGGAACACTATCGCATTGTTGGCGTCAGCGCCCGTCTCGATCCGGGGACGAAAGCCCCGGCTGCGCGCGACCAGATCGGCGAACCGCTCGGCCGCGTTGCGGGCAGCGGCATCGCCGACAGGCACCCGGATCGGCGTGGTCGAGCTGATGAGAAAAACGCCCTGCCCTTCCCGCATCTGCGCGGGCACCGGCAACAGGCGGGGCAGTTCGGCCATGGCCGGGGCGGTGGCGATGCCGGACAGCATCAGCGACGCAAGCAGCGTCAGGCGGCGGGCACGGATCACGAAACAGGCTCCCGAAAATAGCGTGCCCTTGCCGCGCCGCGCGGACGCGACAAGGGACGTGCGGCGGGCGGACGCTGTTGCGTTCCGTCCCGCCGTCTTCAAGTCATGCGCCTTCTGACAGGCGAGGCAATCAATAGTTGAAGTTCACCGTCGCCAGGAACTTGCGGCCCGAGCGATAGACGCCGCGCGGCAGTGCCGTGGTGTTGGCATAGGCATAATATTCCGCGTCGGTCAGGTTCATGCCCGACAGGGTGATGCCGATCTGCGGCGTGACATTATAGGTCGCCGACACGTCCAGATTGTCGGAGTCCCGCACGAACATATTGTCGCCGCGGTCGATGCCGGTGAAATATTTCGACCGCCAGGTGTAGGTGGCGCGCAGCGCGACCGGGCCGCTTTCGAAGAAGGGGCTGACGCTGGCCTGATGCTTGGAATTATAGGGCAGCGCCTGGCCGCCTTCACCCGAACCGTCGGAATAGGTGTAGTTGGCCAATATGCCGAAGCCATAGGGCAGGTTCTGCTGATAGGCGACGGCAAAGCCCTTCACCTCGGCCGAACCGGCATTGTAGGGACGGCTGATCTGATAGGTCGTCACCCGGCCCTGAGACTGGTTGAAATAGCTCTCGGGCGCCGTCTTCTGCAGGATATAGTTGCTGATATCCTTGTAGAAGACTTCGGCCGACAGGATCGACCCCTGCTTGAAATACCATTCGACCGAGGCGTTGAGATTACCCGACGTGTAGGGCTTCAAGTTCGGGTTGCCGCCACCGCCGGTCAGCACCGTGTCCGACAGCCAGAAATAATTGGTCATGTCGGCATAGTTGGGACGCGACATCACCTTGGCGGCGGAGAAGCGCAGGATCAGATCCTGCTGCGCGGTCCAGGCGATATTCGCGCTGGGCAGCCAGTTGTCATAGCTGCGCTTGGTCGTCTGCCAGGTCCAGTCAGCTGCGCTGTTGCAGGGCGCGCCAGCGTTGCAGACATAGCCGGCGCTGTCGGTCTTGGTATTCACATAGCGCACGCCGAAATTGCCGCGCAGCGTGCCGGTGTCGAAATTGGCCTGGGCATAGACCGCGTTGATATCCTCCTGGATGTTCCAGTTACCGGCGGTAAATTCCGCCGCCGCGAAGATCGACGGCGTCGGTAGTGTCTGGCCTTCCAGATAGTCGACCATCGACGGGCCGCTGATGATGAAGCGGTCGGTCATCTGGTCGTTCACGCCGCTGAAGCCGCGCAGATAATTGCCCGCCACCGTCTTGGGATCGAACTGCGCCGCCGCGACGCCCAGACCATTGAGCGCAATGCCCGCATATTGCTGGCCGGTCTCGTGATGGCGATATTTATAGCCGATCTGGATGCGCTTCAAAGCACCGTCGAAATCGAAGCCGAGGTCAGCCTGGCCGTAACGCTCCTTGTCGCTGGTCGGCTTGGTGACGGTGTTGCCGCTCCAGCCCGGATCGGTCACGAAGGCATTGGGGTTGCCCTGAACATCGGTGGCATAGCTCAGCGAGCCGGGCGACTTGGGGGCGCCGCCGATATTCACGGTATAATCCGCCCAGTTGAGGAATTCGAGGAAGACCTGCCGCTTGGTGCCGCCGTCCGCGTCCGACAGGCCGCCTTCGACCGTCAGATCCCAGGTGCCACCGTCCCAACGCGCCTTGCCGCGATAGGTATCGGACTTCATTTCCGCCTCGCGATACTGGACGTCCAGCACCGACAGCGCATTCTTGAAGGTTGCGCTGGTGACGATGCCGTTATTGACCTCCAGACCGGTCAGCGCCCCCAAGCTGTTCCAGGTATTGCCCTGGAAGGCATACATGGACTGGTTGAGGTTGTTGTAGGTGGCGTCGATCTTGAGCCAGCTCGCTTCCAGGGTCAGCTCGTCGACCGGCTTCCACTGGGCGGTGGCCGAATAGGTCAGGCGCTCACGGCCCTGTTCGAAATAGGAGGTGCCAAAGGCGTTGGGGCTGATCGCGTCGAGATTATTGCTCAGCGTGGTGGCGCATTCGCCGACGCAACCATTGTCGCGCGAGTCCACCGGATTGTCGGCATTGCCGCCGGCCCACTGATCGGCCTTCATCGTGCCATAGGTTTCGACGCCGTCGCGGCGCAGCCGGTCCTTGGCGCGCTGGAACGAGGCGAGGATGCCGAACGTGCCTTCCTCATTATGCCAGCTGACCAGCGCCGATCCCTGGATATCGCCCTTCTTCGAGCGATCATTATAGAGATAGCCAAGCTGGCCCGCCATGGTGAAGGGTTTCAAGTCCAGCGGCTTGCGGGTCACGACATTGACCGTGCCGCCGATCGAACCTTCGTCGATGCGGGGTTCGGGCGACTTGTAGACATCGACCCGGCCGACCAGTTGCGGCGCGAGCAGCGCATAGTTGAAGGTGCGGCCCGGCGAGTCGAGGATGAACCAGTCGGCCGACGCCACGGTCTGGCCGTCCAGCAGGGTGCGGTTGAGCGCCGGATCGGTGCCCAGGATCGATACCTTTTCGCCCTGGCCAAACTGGCGGTCGACGGTGACGCCCGGCACCAGCGTCAGCGCTTCGGCGACATTGGTATTGGGGAATTTGCCGACATCTTCGGCGGAAATGCTGTCGACGATCGCGTCAGCGTTACGCTTGACGTCGATCGCCTTGGCGAGCGAGGCGCGATAACCGGTGACGACGATATCGCTGGCATTTGCATCGGCGTCCGGCGCGGAAGCATCGCTTCCCTGCGCATGCGCGGCACCGGAAAACAGCGCGATGGCGCTGGCGGTACCGACCAGAAAAGTCCGAATCCCCATATCTCACCCCTTATTTATATTTGATGCATGGCACCAATTGGGCGGACCAACTGCATACCAATAAGCAGACCATCCGCCGAAGTCATACCGCCGTCAAGAGGGATATTTTCAAAATTGTGACGGGGTTTGAAATTTTTCACTGGCATATGGTATTTAATTGGTCTTAGTGTGCAGACAACACAGATGCTGGTGGAGACGAGATGCCGCTGCTTGCCGAACAGATTGGACCGCTCGACGCGCTGGGCGGTGGCCCGCTCTATCGCCGGCTCGAAGACGCGCTGCGCGAAGCGCTGCGCACCCAGCGACTGAAACCCAATGAAGCGCTGCCGCCCGAACGTGACCTGGCATCGGAACTCTCGGTGTCCCGCATCACCCTGCGCAAGGCGCTGGATTCCCTGGTCGAGGAAGGACTGCTGGTCCGCAAGCAGGGCGCCGGCACCTTCGTCGCCAACCGGGTCGAAAAGCAGTTCGCCAAGCTCTCCTCCTTTTCCGAGGATATGGCGGCACGCGGCCGCACGGTGCGCAGCGAGTGGCTGGGCCGCAGCATCGGCGCCGTCACGCCCGACGACGCGCTGACGCTGGGCCTCAGCCCCGGCGCGGCCGTCTACCGTTTCAACCGCATTCGCTATGCCGACGATGTCGCGATGGCGCTCGAATATTCGACCATTCCCGGCTTCGGCCTCGACGGTGTCGATGTCGTCGGCGCCTCGCTCTATGCAGCCCTGGAAGCTGCCGGCAACCGTCCGGTCCGTGCCCTCCAGCGCCTGCGCGCCGTCCTGTTCAACGCCGAACAGGCCAAGCTGCTGGGCATCGAGGCAGGGGCGCCCGGCCTCTATATCGAACGGCGCGGCTTCCTGGACGATGGCCGCGTCATCGAAGCGACGCAAAGCTGGTACAGGGGCGATGCCTATGACTTCGTTGCCGAACTCGACATGCGCGCCTGACCGAAAAGATGCCTGATACGATGCTCAATCCGCAAGATACCCTGATGTTCGCCGAGGCCGCAGAGGCCGGCGCCGTCATCGCCCGCCAGTTCGCCGCCAACGCCGAAACGGTCAAGGCGCTGGCCGCCAGCCTGCGCGCCGATCCGCCGCGCGGCATCGTCACCTGTGCCCGCGGCAGTTCCGATCATGCGGCGACCTTCGCCAAATATCTGTTCGAAACGCGCCTGGGCCTGCTGACCACGTCGGCCGCACCCTCGATCGCTTCGGTCTATGGCACCGCCCCGGCGCTCGCCGACATGCTGGCCATCGCCATCTCGCAGTCGGGCAAGAGCCCCGACATCCTGGCCACGGTCGATGCTGCAAAAAGCGCGGGCGCAAGGACCGTCGCGATGGTCAATGTCGCCGACTCGCCGCTTGCCGGCCAGGTCGATACGCTGCTGCCGCTCCACGCCGGCCCGGAACGCAGCGTCGCCGCCACCAAATCCTATATCGCCTCGATCGCCAGCCTGCTGAACCTTGCCGCCCATTGGAGCGAGGATGCGGAATTGCTGGCGGCGCTGGAGACTGCCCCTGCCCTGCTCGCCCAGGCCTGGGCCTGCGACTGGACGCCGCTCGTCGAACAGCTCGCCACCGCGCGCGGCCTCTACGTCATCGGCCGCGGCATCGGCTTCGGCATCGCGCAGGAAGCTGCGCTCAAGTTCAAGGAAACCAGCGGCCTTCATGCCGAAGCGTTCAGCGCGGCCGAGGTCAAACATGGCCCGATGGCGCTGGTCGGCCCCGATTTCCCGCTGCTGGTGTTCCGCCAGGCGGATGAAACCGCCGAAAGCGTCGATGAACTGGTGCGCGAGGTCGTTACGCGCGGCGGCCAGGTGTTGATCGCCGGGGAGCCGGTGGATGGCGCCATCCACCTGCCGGTGCCCACCGCCCATCCGGCGATCGAACCGATGCTGCAGGTCCAGGCCTTCTACCGCGCGGTCAACGCGCTGTCGGTCCGGCGCGGCTTCAACCCGGACCAGCCCCCGCACCTTGCCAAGGTGACGGAGACCCTCTGATGCGTCACGCTCTGGTCAACGGGTCGATCCTGATCGACGGCCACTTCCATGCCGGCAAGGCGCTGCTGATCGAGGGCAATCGCATTGCCGCGATCCTGCCCGACGCCGATGTCCCGACCGATGTCGCGCGGCGCGACCTGGGCGGCGACCGGCTGGTGCCCGGCTTCATCGATACGCAGGTCAATGGCGGCGGCGGCGTGCTGTTCAATGATGCCCCGACGGTCGAAGGCATCGCCGCGATCGGCGCCGCCCATCGTCGTTTCGGCACCACCGGCTTCCTGCCGACGCTCATCAGCGACGATCTGGCCGTCATCCGCCAGGCGGTCGCCGCCGTCGATGCCGCGATCGAGGCCGGCGTGCCGGGCGTGCTCGGCATCCATATCGAAGGGCCCTATCTCAATATCGAGCGCAAGGGCATTCACGACGGCGACAAGATCCGCCCGCTCGATGCCGAGGGGTTGGAAGTGCTGTCTTCGCTCAGGCGCGGTCGCACCCTGGTCACGCTGGCGCCCGAGCGGACCTCGCCCGACATGGTGCGCCAACTTGTGGAGCGCGGCGTGATCGTCGCGGCGGGCCACAGCAATGGCGGCTATGAGGATATGATCGGCGCGGTCGAGGCCGGCCTGTCCGGCGTCACCCATCTCTACAATGCCATGTCGCCACTGGGCTCGCGCAAGCCCGGCATCGTCGGCGCCGCGCTGGAGCAGGACAGCGTGACCTGCGGTATCATCGTCGATGGCCATCATGTCAGCGCCACCGCGCTCAAGATCGCGCTGCGCTGCAAGCCGGAAGGCACGCTGATGCTCGTCACCGACGCCATGCCCTCGGTCGGCTCCGACGCGGACGAGTTCATGCTCCAGGGTCGCCATATCCTGGTCCGCAACGGCGCCTGCACCGATGATGCCGGCACGCTGGCCGGTTCCAATCTCGACATGATCACCGCCGTCCACAACAGCGTCGCCATGCTGGACGTCCCGATCGAGCGCGCCATCGCCATGGCATCGGCGGCCCCGGCCGCCTTCCTCGGCCTTGCCGCCGAAACCGGTCGCATCGCGCCCGGCCTGCGCGCCGACCTGCTGCAATTGAATGCCCAGGGCGCGGTCGTGCGCAGTTGGATCGGCGGCAGCTACTGAACCAAACATCGCCGGGGCGGTTGGATCGCGCCCCGGTTCCCTGCCTGCTCGGCCCCGCTTATGATACAGATCGTCTCACGGCCGCTGGACGTCGGGACAAGACCTGTTGCCTTGAGAGGATGCTGATGAAAACCGCCCTGATCGCCACCAGCCTGATCTTCGCTGCGACCACGCCGCACATCGCCATGGCGCAGGCCCCTGCCGCCGCGCCTGCCCCAGCCTATAGCGTCGAGACGACCGACATCGGCACATTGCTCGACAATCCGGCGACCAAGGCCGTCCTGGACAAGAATCTGCCGGGCTTCACCGCCAATCCGCAGATCGACATGGCGCGTTCGATGACGCTGAAGGGCGTGCAGCAATATGCTGCCGACACGCTGACCGACGCCGCGCTTGCCAAGGTGCAGGCCGATCTCAACAAAATTCCGGCCAAGAAATAAGGATAAGGCCGGCGCGCATCATCGCGCCGGCTGACCGGCTAGGCGGTGGGTTCGTCGGCATCCTTGCCGGTGGCGTGGCGCATCAGCGCCTCCACCATGGCCAGCGCCTCTTCATGGCCCAGCGTCACGCCCAGGCTCTGCTCCATCACGATCGACCGGGCCATGCCCGCCGTCAGCACCGAAAGCCCCACAGGCGACAGCCCCGCGCCGTCGGCCGCGCCGATCGCCCGCGCCTGGATATCCCGCAATTCCTCGACAAAGGCGGCGATTTCCTGGCGGATCGCCTTGCGATGGTTGGACAGCGCCATGAACTCCAGCACGATCGCGCTGCCATCCGGATCGGAATTGAGCTGCCACAGCGCGCGCAGCGGATCGGGCGTATCCAGCCGGCTGGCCAATTCTTCCTTGAACCGGGCCGACAGACTGCGGAACAGCGCCAGCAGCAGGTCGTCGGTCGTCGCAAAATGATAATGGACCAGCGCCGGCGTTACGCCGACGATCTTCGCCACGCGCCGGGTGGTGACGGCGGCATAGCCCTCCTCCACCATCAGCCTCTCGGTCGCGGCCAATATCGCGCCGCGCGCCGATGCGCGTTCCTTCCTGCCGGCGCGGGTTATGCCTTTTTCCATCGCCCCTGCGGCCTATTCGTCCAGCATGTCCATCACGTCGCGCGCGGCATTGCGATCGGCTTCATCCTCGAAGGCGACATCCAGATCAGGCGCCGCGCCCAGCATGTAGAGCAACGTCCACAGGGCGAAGCGCCGGGGACGGTCGGTCTCCAGCCCGAAGGCCACCTGCATCCGCTCGATCCCGGCCGCCATGCCCTCGGGCGGTACGCTGGCAAGGTCGTCGGTGCCGAAATAATGGCGAAATTGATCGTCTAAATCCATCGCCGCGCTATCCCACAGCGCGGCGCGCTTGACCAGACGGATCAGGCCGGCCGTTTGGGCAGTTCGATCTCCGCCTTGGCCGTGGCCAGCACTGCCCCCGCCTGATTGGCCATGCGGCAATCGACCTGCACCATGTACCGGCCGTCCTCATCCACGAACTTGTCGAGGATGGTGCCGGTGGTGATGGTGATGTCGCCGGTCAGCGCCGGGCTGCGATAATTGCAGGCGGAATGGCGGATCATTCCCCATTCCCCCGCCCAACCGGCGAAATAATCGGTGATCCACGCCCCCATCGACGCGCCATAGCCATAGCCGCGCGGCATGCCGATGAACCGCGCCCAACGCGGGAAGAGATGGCCGCGCGACGGGCCGACATAGGCGCCGTCGGTGAATTCGGGATTGATCGCCTCCATCACCGGGTCATTCTCATGCCCCGCCATTTCCTTGACGAAGCCCAGCGCCTCCATGTCGAGATCCGTGCGCCGATGGGTGCCGCCCCATTGCGTGAAGATATAGGATCGCCATTCGGTCGCGAAGGAGACGATCGAATGCGGGCCGACCACCCGCTCGGGCAGCGCCGCGCCGACCGTCGCATCGTCCCACCAGCGCCGGTCATGGCCCAGATCGTGGAGCATCTGGACCCACTGCATCTTGCGCGCTTCCAGTTCCTCCAACTGGTCGTCGGTCCAGACCGGATCGTCAAAGCCTTCGGTCGGGACATTGTCCTTGCCCGCTTCCTGGCTGTAGCGGATCGAGGTGGAGCGCTGCTTGGCGATCAGGTCACCCTGCTGGTTATAATAGAAATTGTCGCCGCGCTGGAAACAGGTGGGGCCGGCGAACTTGGTATCCTTGACAGTATAGTCGAACGGGATGCGTTCGTTGAGGATGCGGTCGCCCGCCACCATGCGCGGGCCGTAGAACCACCATTCGTCGCCGCCGAACAGCATGTGCGAATTGGGCACCCGGCCGATGCAGGACGGCGCGGAGCCATGGGCGCAGTCCATCGTCACGGCAAAGCTCTGTGGCGCGACCATGCCGCCCCAGCGGCTCTGCGCGGCATAACCCGCATCATAATGGAGCCGGTTGGGATAATGCATCGCCTGCACCCAGCGGCGGATATCGCCATTGTTGATCGGCTCGACCATCCGCGCGGGCTGGATCGGCTTGCCCAGATAATTGTCGATATCCGAACAATCGAGCGTCGGGCTGGTCATGGATCGTCTCTCCGCAAGGGTCTTGTTTGGCGCCAAGGCTAGCGACGCCCCGACACCACGACTTGACCAAAATGGACAGGCGCCCGGCCATTGCCGCGCCTCATAAAATTGCCCAGAAGCGGAGGCGGAGAAGGACGGAAAGGACGATATGGCTACCGCTCGCAGACTTGGCGCCGAAGGATCGCAGAACCGCGCCCGCTTCATCGACGCGGCCGAAGCGATCCTGACAGAGGTCGGCGAACATGGCATTTCCGCGCGGCAGGTGGCACAGCAGGCGGGCCTGAAGACCCAGCTTCTCTATTATTATTTCCGCACGATGGACGATCTGCTCCGCGCCGTGGTGCAGCGGATCAACGATCGGCGCATGTCCCGGTTCGAGCAGGCACTGGCCGCCCCCCGCCCGCTGCGCGCCATGTGGGAGATGATGCGCGATCCCTCGACCGCTGCGCTCGCGGCCGAACTCAGCGCCATCGCCCATCATCGCGAGGCGGTGCGGGCCGAGATCGTCACCGCCGCTCAGGCCTTTCGCGCGCATCAGGCAGAGGCAGTAGCAGCATTGCTACCAGCCGATCAGGCCGCCAACGCCAGCGGCCTGGTGATGATCACCGCCTCGCTCGCCCGCATGCTGGTCAGCGAAACAGCGCTTGGCCTGACAGAGGGTCATGACCAGGCCCTGGCCATGATCGAGGCGATGCTGGACCAACTCGAAGCCAAATGATCGCCCCGGCGCTATTACCGACCCTGCCATCGCACCACCCCGCCCACCCCTGCTAACAACCTGTTCAGCATCGCGGTCCAGCACAGGCCAGCGGGGCAAGGAGAGGTCATGGCAGCACTGGAAAACAAGGTCGCGCTGGTCACCGGCGCATCCTCCGGCATTGGCGAGGCGGCAGCGCTCGCGCTGGCGCTTGAGGGTGTCAACATCGCTGTCAACGGACGGCGTCGCGATCGGCTCGACGCGCTGGTCGCCCGGATTGAAGCGGCAGGCGGCACGGCGATCGCCCTGCCCGGCGATGTCTCGATCGAGGTGGATGCAGCGGCCGCCGTCGCCGACACGGTGGCGCGGTTCGGCCGGCTCGACATCCTCGTCAACTCCGCCGGCGTCAACGAGGCGGGCGGGATCGAAAGCCTGACCAGCGCTCAGTGGCAGCGCGTGATCGACATCAACCTGATGGGCACCATCCATGCCTGCCGCGCCGCCTTCCCGGTGATGAAAGCACAGGGCAGCGGCGACATCGTCAACATCTCCTCGACCGCCGGCCGCCGATCGGGCTGGCGCTTTGCCGCCTATTCGACCAGCAAGTTCGGCCTGACCGGCTTCACCGAAAGCCTGCGGCAGGAGGGCGGCCAGGCTGGCATCCGCGTGTCGATCATCGAACCGGGCGCGACCGCGACCGAGATCGCCAGCTCCATTTCCGACCCGCAATGGCGCGACATGATCCAGCAGCACACCCACAAGGACGGCGCGATGGCGCCGGACGATATCGTCGCAGGCATATTGCTCGCCGTCAGCCTGCCGCGCCGGGCCAATCTCAGCCGTATCCTGATCCAGCCGACCATCGACACGGAGCCGATGCCATGAGGCTGGCGGGCAAGAGCGCGGTCATCACCGGCGCGGGATCGGGCATGGGCAAGGCGATGGCGCAGCGCTTCGCGCAGGAGGGCGCGCGCGTGCTGTGCGCCGACATCAGCGGCGCACAGGATGAGGTCGCCGCCGCCATCGGCAATGGCGCGATCGGCCTGCATGTCGACGTGGCCGAGGAAGCGGACGTGCAGGCGATGATCGCCGCGGCCCGCGACGGCTTTGGCCGGGTCGACATCCTCGTCAACAATGCCGGCTTCGGCGGCGGCATCATGCCGCTGCACGAACAGAGCAGCGACAATTGGGACCGGGTCCATGCCGTCAATCTGAAGGGCGTATTCCTGGGCATGAAATATGGCGTGATCGCCATGCTGGAGAGCGGCGGCGGCGCGATCGTCAATATCGGATCGGCCACTGGCATGGTCGGGTGGAAGGGCCATGGCGTCTATGCCGCCGCCAAGGGCGGGGTCAGCCAGATGACAAAATGCGCCGCGCTCGATTATGCCGCGCACCATATCCGCGTGAACGCCGTGCTGCCCGGATCGATCTGGACCGGGCTGGTGCCGATGGCAAAGGATCATCCCGAACCGCCGCCGGGCATCTTCCGCGTGCCCGGCATCCCGATGGACCGGTGGGGCCTGGCCAGCGAAATCGCCAATGCCGCTTTGTTCCTCGCCAGTGACGAGGCGTCCTACATCACCGGCACCTTGCTGCCGGTCGATGGCGGCTATTGCATCGGCTTTTCCGGCATGGCCGCCGAACAGGGTTGAGATCGAAGGAGCAGGATCATGAACGTCATTCACAAGAGCCGCGTGACCTTCCGCCCGGTCAAGCCGCTGATCGGCGCGGTGGTCGAGGCCGATCGGGAGGCGCTGTTCGATCCCGAGGTGGTCGCCCAGTGCCGCGACATGCTGGAGGAGCGAACCGTCCTGGTCATGCCGCAGGTCCATTTCACCAATGAGGAGCAACTGGCCTTTACCGATCTGCTCGGCGGGCGGCTCAACCTCACCAGCGAAGCGACGACCAACAAGGACGAGGACGTCTATCAGGTGACGCTGGATCGCAAGATCAACCGCGCGCCGGAATATGTGCTGGGCACCTTCTTCTGGCACATGGACGGCATGCCGATGGAAATGCCGCCGCCGCTCGCGACCCTGCTCTCGGCCCGCCGGCTGGCGCCCAAGGGCGGCCAGACCGAATTCGCCAACACCTTCGCGGCCTATGAACAGATGCCGGAATCACAGCGCACCGAGATCGAGGATCTGCGCATCATCCACAGCGTCGCTGCCAGCCTACGTTCGATCGCCGACGCTATTCCCGAAGCGGAAAAGGGCAAGCTGGCGATCGGCGTCGAGAAGGAACGGCCGCTGGTCCAGACCCACAAGAACGGCCGCAAGAGCCTGATCGTCGGGTCGACCGCCGACCGGATCGTCGGCATGGAGCTGGCCTATGGCCGCGCCTATATCGCCCGGCTCAACGAATGGGCGACCCAGCCCGATTTCGTCTATCAGCATCAATGGCACGCGGGCGACTTCGTCATTTGGAGCAATACCGGCGCGCTGCACCGGGTGGTTCCCTATGCCCGCGATTCCGGGCGGATGATGCACCGCACCTCGATTGCGGGCTGAAGGATCAGGCGGGCGCGTGCAACCGCGCCCGCAACCGCGTCGGCGACGCGCCGAACCAGTGATTGCAGCTGCGCGTCATCACTGACTGTTCGGAAAAACCCAGCTTCTCCGACACATGGGCGAAGTCGATGTCAGTCTGCTCCAGATAGTAGCGCAATATGTCGCGTCGCACCTCGTCCTTGATCTTCTGGAAACTCGTGCCCTCCGTCGCCAGCCTCCGGTGCAGGGTCCGCGGGTGCAGCCCCAGTTCAGCCGCGACCCGGTCATTCGAGCAATGGGCGGTCCACAGCCATTGCATGACGATACCGCGCACCTGCGCATGCAGCGGCGGGTGGCGATTGGGAAATTCCCGTTCGATATAGGCGGTGACGGCGGCGAAGACCGCAGCGTCCCGGTCGATCACCGGGCATGCCATGTCGCGCTCGGAAAAGCTGATCCCGTCCTCATTCTGGCCGAAATGGACCGGGCATCCAAAATAGCGGCGATAGATGCGCGCCGGCGAGATCGGCTGGTGGCGGAAATGCACCCGCCGCGCCCGTGCCCGGCCGCCGGTCAGTTCCATCGCGAAAAGATGGCCGACCAGCAGGATATGCTCCATCGCCTGCGCCCGGTTGGGCACGCCATCGAGCAGGATGTCATGCCCGACGAAGACATGGCGGACCGCGGGAAAGCGGCGGAGCCAGACCGACGCCGCCAGGCTGTGCGCATAATTATGGCTGCACACATAATCGATCGCCGCGCCAAAGGTCGGCGCGTTGCGCATCGCGTCGCCGAGCGGCCCGAACAGGTCCACGCCGCGCTGCCGCAGGGCAAGGCGCATGCCGAAATCCGGGCAGGCGAGCCGATGCGCCGCATCCTCGATCAGCGCAATGGTCTGGCGATAGCTGGGCGACGCATCGCCGCTGTCCGGCGCCTCGCCGCCCAGTTCCGCCACCAGCTCCGGCAGGAACCGCAGCATATGCGCATTGATCGCCTCGAACGCGTCGCGATCCTCATCCATCGCCTGACCTCCCATTCGGACAGGCTGGCACCGCCTGTCCGAATAGGTCAAGCGACTGCCGCTCCATTTCGGCGGGGCGATGTGCTCAGAGCCAGTTGAGCTTGCGGAACCGCCGATAGAGGATGGAACAGATCAGCAGGATCACCGCCAACACGACGAAATAGCCGTAGCGGGTCTTGAGCTCGGGCATATGCTCGAAATTCATGCCGTAGATGCCGGCGATTGCGGTCGGCACTGCCAGGATCGCGGCCCAGGCGGCAAGCTGACGGGTGATCGTGCCGGTGCGCTGCTGTTCCAGCAAATTGCTGAACTCGAAGACGGAATTCAGCACCTCGCGCAGATCGTCGACCATCGTCTGTACCCGCCGCACATGGTCGCGCACATCGCTGAAATAAGGTCGGGTTTCCGGGTCGATGCAGGGCAGGTCGATCTTGACGAACTTGGTCGCGACCTCCTGCATCGGCCCCAATATGCGCTGGAAACGGATAAGCTGCCGCCGCAGATTGAAGATACGGGTGATCTCGTCACGGCCGAGGAAATTGTCGACCGTGTGCTGCTCCATGGTCAGCACTTCCTCCTCGATCCCCTCGACGATCGGCAGATAGCCGTCGACGATGAAGTCGAGGATGGCGTGCAGCACATAATCGACGCCATGGGCCAGTCGGTCCGGCACCGCCTCCAGCGCATGACGCAGCTCGATATGCCCGCGCGCCGAACCATGGCGGACACTGATGATATGGCTGTGGCCAACGAAGATGGCGGTCTCGCCATAGGCGATCGTCTTCTCTTCGACATGGGCGGTGCGGGCGACAACGAAGAGTTGCTCGCCATAAATGTCGACCTTGGGCAGCTGGTCAGCCTTGATCGCATCTTCCACCGCCAGCGGGTGAAGATTGTAATTTTGCTGCAGCGTCCGCATTTCCTCGGCCGTCGGGCTGGCAACGCCGATCCAGACGAACTCCGACTTGTCTTCGGCGCAGTCGATCCGTTCGGTGATCGACACTTCGCGCACGCGCTGGCCGTTGCGATAGAGATAGGCGGCAATGACGGTCATTCGGGCCTCGAAATCATGCTATTCTGTCAGCTTAGCGCGGCCAGCCTTGATCGGGAAGGCGATCAGGCGGCGGGCGACGGTGCCTGCACCACCAGCATCGCGCCCTGCGCGTCGCGCAGCCGGACATAAAGCTTGCCGTCGGTCGGTGCCGGGACCGTCAGGGTCGATCCGGTAAAGCCCTGCGCCACCGGAGCCGGCTGATCGAAGGCGGGATTGCCGGCGACGGCATCGACCAGAAACAGGTCGCGTCCCTTGATGGTGCAGCCCTGATCCTTCTGCTCCTTGCCCGCGCAATCCACCGCCTCGATCCGCGGCAGGCGGGCAAGCGGCATCAGCGGCTGCCAATCCCCCTGTTCGCGGCCCCGCACGATGCGGAATTGCAGCGGACCAAAGGCGGGGCCGAGCGCCGCCGGATCAAGCGTCGCCACCATCACCTGCGGACTTTGCAGTTGCAGGCCGGAACCGGCCGTCAGCCGAACGCTGGCGCCGCCATCCTGCGTCGCCACCTCGATCGCATCGGTCATGGCCAATTTGGTGCCGTCCTGCGCCTGCACGGAAAAGATGAGGCGGCCATTATTGGGCAGCACATCCGATCCACCCAGCGTCACCGGCAGACCCGTTGCCGCAGCTGGCGTGACGCTCTTGTTGAGCAGGGTCACGCGGGGCCGCGCGGGGGCGATCGTGACCGGCACGGATACGATGCGCCCATCCTCCAGCTGCACGCGGGCGCTGGCGCCTTCGGCGGGCACAGTCCCATCGCCCGCGGCCGTCAGACGGAGCCGATCGACCGAACCGTCGCGGGTCAGGCCATCGGGTTTCCAGCTACGCCCGCCAAGGTCGACGCTCGCCACCTGATCGAGCCGTTGCCCCGTCATTTCACCCCAGGCATCGCCCTGATGCACGGTCAGCCAGTCCAGCTTGCTCGCCGGGGCATAGGCGCGCAGCGCCATGGAGAATGGCTTGGCGACGCCCTGATATTTGACATCGACAGTGACAGGTCCGGCGCGCCGATCAGCAAGCGGCAGGGTCAGGTCCAGAGCATCGCGGCCCTGCACCTTCCAGCCGATCGCCTGGGGCGCTGCATTGCCCTGGCGCAGGGTGACACTTTCGACGCAAGAAGGCGCACCGCCCGTCAGCGTCAGGCCATTGTCGCGGCCGACGACCAGCGTCGGCGCCTCGCCCTTCACCTGCCAGGCCGCGTCATCGGGCCGCTGCAGGATATAATCGGGCCCTTCGAACCGGTCGAACCCCCATTGCCCATAGACATGGGCCTCGATCGATCCCCTGAAGTCAGCCGGCCAGGGACCATCGGCGCGGATCACATAACCGCCCCGGTCGGCCCGTGCCTCCAGCGGATATTCGATCGTCTGGCCCGACGCCGCCTTCAACTGCACCGTCATGCCGCGCGCATAGCTGGTCGAATAGATGAGCGGCGCTCCCTCGACCGGCAGCACCGTGCCGGGCAATGCCGCGCAAATCGGCGCCTGCGCACCGCTGCGCAAGCGTGGCGGGCTGTCCGCCTCGATCGAGGGCATGCCGACCACCATCACCGACTTGGGCTTGGCAAAGGACGGCGCCTTGTTCAGCATCAGCCCGATATTGTCGTCGCGGCGCAGGCTGACGGTCGGCAGATATTCGAAACTGGGGCTGCTAAAGGCCCCGAACATCCGGGCCAGATCGCGCACCACGCCAATATAGGGGCTGTAATAGCCATAGCCCGCTTCACGCGTGGAGGCGAGTTGCAGGGCCAGGTCGGTCGGCGTGCCGCTCAACGTCTCGGCAATCGAACTGCTGTGAACATCGGCGAGGACCAGCTGATCCTTATTCTCCAGCAGACAGGCCGCCTGAAGCTCGATCACCTTGGACAGGCAATCCTCGTTGAGCTTCATAGACAGGCTGCGGGCCAGCGCCGGGGCGACGCTGCGCAGGAATTCGGGATGGCTGTTTTCCTGTGTCCGGATTGCCGTCATGAAGGCATCCAGCCGCGAGCGATCAAGCGACGCCTGATTGAGTTCCTGCGTAGCCCGCACGAACTCGCCCGGCTTGCCGCGCACCGCGTCACTAACCGTACCCTCGCCACCGCCGGTCTCGGGCACCAGGAACAGCACCATCTGTCGCGCGCCGTCCGGCACTGTCAGGGCGAGGCGGCGATCCTTGTCCTTCTTCTTCCATGTCTCCGCGCTGTCGATCCAGTCCTTGGGCGGCGGGTTTGTCGCGCCCCGCAGGAAGGCCGACATCAGCACGAAATTGGCGCCCTGTTCCTTGGGCAGGTTCGGCTCGATCAGCAGCTTGTCGCCGGCCCGCAGGCTCGGCACCTGGCTGATCGGCAAGCTGGTCGTGCCGCGGGTCACGCTGACCTTGAGGTCCGGCCCGGTCAGCTCGAACGGCGCAGGCTCGGCCGCAAGGCCCGGCGTCAGCAATGCAGCCCCCAATGCCGTTCCGATCAACAGGCCGATCGGCTGGCGCAGGCGCGCGGTCGGGATCGGGGCGGAAGGCTGGGGCATGTCTCTCTATCCGGCTATCTATGTTTTTCGGCGACCATTGCGCCTGTCCCACAGGAATTCGGCAATTCCAAGGCGGCAGCAAATGCGGGCCATGCCACCCCCTCGCTGAACCTGCGACAACGGGCTAAGAGGGGCAAATTGCACGCAATCAGGCAGGGCCATGCAGACCGGAACGCTCAAGCTCAAGATCCAGATCCTTTGCGGGGGCGAGATCGCCATGGGACCGGGCAAGGCCGATCTGCTAGACGCGATCGCGCAGCACGGCTCCATATCGGCGGCCGGGCGGGCGCTGGGCATGAGCTATCGGCGCAGCTGGCTGCTGGTTGATACGATGAACCGCTGCTGGAACGACCGGCTGGTCGAGACGGTCGCTGGCGGCGGCCGTGATCGTGGCGCGCGGGTGACGGAAGCAGGTCAGGCCGTGCTCGCCGCCTATCGCGCGCTGGAAGAGGTCGCGCTCACCGCGACCGGCGGACAGGCGCAGGGCCAGCTTGACGCCCTGCTACGGCAGATCCCCCTGCCCGCCCCTCTTTCATAGTTTCTTGCCGCAGGCTTCAGCCGGCATGGCGAAGCGTGGATCGGTGAGGAACGCCTGATCGGTCAGGCTGTCGAGGAAAGCCGTGATCGCGATCCGTTCGGCGTCGGTCAGTTTCTGGCCATGGCGCAGGATCGCCGCATCCAGCGTTTGCGCGGACCCATCATGCCACCAGGGGCCGGTCACCGCGACGTTGCGGAGCGGGGGTGTGCGAAACCGTCCCGCATCACTGGTCAGCCCCGTCTTTTCGGCCAGTCCCGGATCGGTGGCCGTCGCCGGTTCCAGCCGATGATAGGCGCCGTCACTGAAATCCCGCCCCGCATGACAGGACGCGCAGCCCTTGTCCGCGAACAGATGTGCGCCCCGCCGGGCCGATGGCGACAGGGCATCGGCCTGCCCCCGTCGATCGCGATCATAGGGGCTGTCGCGCGAAATCAGCGTGCGTTCGAACGCCGCCAGCGCCGCCGACACCGTCGCGATGTCGATCCGGCCGCGACGGTCCGGGAAAGCGCGCGCGAACATCCGGCGATAGCAGGCATCGGCGCCCAGCCGACGCGGGAGTTCCGCCTCCAGCCCCTTCATCCCCATTTCGACGGGATGCTCGCCGAGCAGCGGCACGGCGACCTGCGCCTCCAGGCTGGTGATCGCCGGATCAGCAATGGTGAGGCGCGGCAACCAGGCGACATTGGCCAGGCCCGGCACATTGCGCAGCCCCGGATCGCCATGGACGCCGGGCCGCGTGCGATTGCCGTCGGCAAAGCCACGATGCTGCTCATGGCATCCAGCACAGCTCAACGTGCCATTGGCCGACAGGTCGGCGTCATAGAAAAGGCGGCGGCCAAGCTCGACCTTCGCCGCGCTCATTGCGTTGCCGACCGGGACTGGGGGCGGCGCTTCGCCCAGGGCCAAGCTCCAATGCCACGGCCGCCCCGCCCCGATCAGCAGCAGCGTCGCGAGCAATAGCAACCAGCGCGCCGGCTTCACGGCAGACGGGTCACCAGCACCGTCATCTGCGGATCGCCATTGGCCGCGAGTTGCAGGATATAGTCGCCTGGTTCCAGGCTGTAATCGACCATCTTGCGGATGCCGGTGCAATCGGGGCCATGGCCATGCGCGATCGAGGTCGCGGCAGTGCCGTCCTTCACCACATCGACCCAGGCGCCACTGCTCAGCGCCACCCGCCATGTGCCGGGCTGATCGACGGTGAAATGGACGATGCCACCGAAGCTGACACTGCCGCCGGGTTTGGCCGGCCGAAGCGGATAGCTGATCCTGGGCGTCGGCAGCAGGGTCAGCGCCACGGCCTGCCCGGCTTTCAGCTTGACCTTGCTGGCTCCCTTGGCATCCGCCGCCGCCTTCATCGGCTGCGGCGCGCGCCAGGATGCCATCTCCGCCGGCGGATCGGCCGGGGCAGCGCAGGCCGGCGTGCCCGACATTTGCGCGAAGGCCGATGCCGGCACCACAGCCGCACACAGGGCCGGAAACAGCAGGAACAGTGGCTGACGCACGGACTTCCCTCCCGAAGGCAAAACTATATACGGCGGGATATAGCGAGTCGAACGACCAAGAATAGGGGGATTTTCATGCGACAGACCATGATGCGCATTTTGCTGGCCAGCGCCTGCTGCTGGACCGCGACGGCCCAGGCACAGGGCGCGCCCGACGCGACCGGCGACAGCGATCGCTTCTCGCTCGGCCAGATCATCGTCACCGCCCCCCGCACCAGCGGGATCGAGATTGACGGCAGTACGCTGTCTTCCGATGCCATCTACAGTTTCAACCGCACCTCGCTCGACGATGCGGTCAACCTCATGCCCGGCGTGTCCGCCGGCAACAGCGGCGGCACCCGCAACGAGAGACTGGTCTTCGTGCGTGGCTTCGACCGGTTCCAGGTACCGCTCTCGATCGATGGCATCCGCGTCTATCTGCCCGCCGACAACCGGCTCGATTATGGACGCTTCCTGACCACCGACATTGCCGAGGTCCAGGTGGCCAAGGGCTATGCCTCCGTGCTGGACGGCCCCGGTGCCATGGGCGGCGCCATCAACCTGGTGACCAGCAAGCCGACCAAGGCGCTCGACATCGATCTTCGCGGACAGGTCAACTTCGACAATGACATGGACTATGCCGGCTATACCACGTCGGCCAAGGTCGGCACCCGGCACGATCTCTGGTATGCGCAGGCCAGCTATGCCCGCAGCTTTACCGATCATTGGGACCTGCCCAATGATTTCACGCCGCGCGTGTCCACGCTCGAAGATGGCGGGGCGCGCGACTTTTCACGGGCGGAGGACTGGCGGGTCAATGCCAAGCTCGGCTTCACTCCCAATGCCACCGACGAATATGCGCTGAGCTATACCCATCAGGAAGGATCGAAGAGCGCGCCGCTGCATATCAGCGACACGGTCACCACGGCCCGTTTCTGGGACTGGCCGTCCTGGGACATCACCAGCGTCTATTTCCTGTCGACCACGGCGCTGGGCGACCGGGCCACGCTCAAGACCCGCGCCTATTATAACCAGTTCGATTCGATGCTCCGCTCCTTCAACGACCGGACGCTGACCACGCAGAGCCGGCCCTACGCCTTTGACAGCCCCTATGAAGACAAGGCGTGGGGCGGATCGGCCCAACTCGATTTCACCGCGACCGATGCGGACACGCTGCGCCTCGCCTTCCATTATCGCCATGATGAGCATGTCGAATATCAGACCAGCTTTTCGACGGCCGGCGTCGCCACCACGGAGCCGAAACAGACCCAGAGCGAGGCCACCTATTCCATTGCGCTGGAAAATGAGCTGGCGCTGAGCCCGACGCTTCGCTTCACCCTGGGTGGCAGCTATGACTGGCGCAACCTGGAACGGGCCGAGGAATATGGCGCCCCGCTCGGCACGTCGGGGACGCCATCGGTCATCTACAATTACCCGCGCAGGGACGCCGACACTTGGAATGCGCAGGGCCGATTCGACTGGCAGGCAGGCGACGCCCTCGCGCTCCACGCCAGCCTCTCGTCTCGCGCCCGCTTCCCGACCATCTTTGAACGGTTCAGCCAGCGCTTCAACACCGCCATTCCCAACCCCGACCTGAAGGCCGAACGGGCGACCAATGCGGAGATCGGCGGAAGCTGGAGTCAGGGATCGATCCGGCTGGAAGGCGCGCTCTTCTACAGTTGGGTGCGGGACGCGATCTTCAGCGTGCCGACGCCGGCCTATCCCTGCACCGCATCGACCACGCCGCCCGCCGTGCCGACCACGGGCTGCGCCCTCACCAACCTCAGCCAGAGCCGCAATGTCGGCAAGGGCGAATATTATGGCATCGAACTGTCGGCGTCGGCGACGCTGCTGCCGTGGCTGGACGCGGGCATCAACTATACCGGCATCAAGCGCGACCTGACCGATCCGTCCAATGCGCGCTTCCGTCCCACCGGGGTTCCCACGCACAAGGGCTTTGCCTATCTCGACTGGGCGCCGGTCGAACGGCTGCACATCGTCCCCAGCGTCGATCTGGCGTCGAACCGCTGGACCCTGTTCACCGCAACCCCGGCGTCGCAGCCAGCCCGCTATTACCGCACCGGCGCCTATGTGAATGCCAGCCTGCGCGTCGATCTGGCGCTGACCGACCAGATCGACCTCAGCATTGGTGGGCGCAATCTGTTAGATGACTATTACACGCTGACGGATGGTTTTCCCGAACCGGGACGCACCGTCTATGCATCGGCGCGTTTCCGCTATTGAACCGAACGTGGCCGGGTGGGGATAATGGTTTATCTTTGCCCGGCCGCAGGTTATCGTGATCTGCGGTCGCTATTCTCGCATCGCATCGGGAATGATGATGGTCGATCTGTTTCCGCCACCACAGGATCGCAATGCCGGACACGACAGCGCCCGGTCGGCGCCACGGCATGATCCCGTCCCGCAGCATGGCGAGGATGCGGATGGCCCGAGAATCTGGCCTTTCCCCCATCATCTGGCCGAATCCGGCGTGCAATTTCTGTCACGTTGGGCCGGCCCCGTGGCCCTCGTCGGCGCATTCCTTCTGATCGGCTGGTGGCTGTTTCGCTGAGCGATTTGATTCGACGTCGTTTCCATCAGGCCGGCAAGGCCTCTCACCGCGTCTGATCGTTTTTCCCTGCGACAGAACGAAGGGGCGGCAGGATGAAAAATGGGCGCTCAACGGATCGTCGGAAATGTGCGTCCGAATATCCCTCCCCCAATTGTAACAACCGAGCAACTATGTCCTGCTGCTACGCAACATAAATCAAAGGCAGCGGATGTCCTGGGGAAAGATCGCCACCGTCTGACGACGGGCGGGCGGACCATGACGTCACGACGCATTTAAAGGGTTGCCGATGTCCAAAATAGATCTGGCGATTGCAGGAACCCCCAGTCGCCAGCCCGCCACCGCCGCTTTCCAGCGGAACGCGCGCCTGTGGCTGAGCCTAGTTCTGCTGCTTGCAGACATGATGGCCCTCGCCGCAGGGTTCGTCATCGGCCTGCGCGTGGCGGGTATTCCGATCCTGTCGATGGAGGTCTGGCAGCCGCTCGCCGGCGGGATCTTGGTCTATGGCACCATCGCCTTTCACAATCAGGCCTACAACCCGCGCTGCCTGACCAGCATGACGGCTTCATGCCGCAGTGCAGTAATGGCCTTCGCCGGAACCCTGCTGATCTTCCTGCTGGTCGTCTTCTCGCTGAAGGTCACCGACAATTTCTCGCGCCTGGGCATCAGCACTGGCCTGTTCTTCAGCGGCGCGCTGATCGTGATGCAGCGGGTGCTGGTCGTCCGCGCCGTTCGTCGCCATTTCGCCGAAGGACTGTTCGCCCAATTGCTGATCATCGACGACGGCCTGATCCCCGACGATGTCAACGGCATGACGATTGTGGACGCACCGACGCTTGGCCTGCGCGCCGATCTGGACGATCCCTATATGCTGCATCGCCTGGGCATGCTGCTGCGCGATTTCGATCGCGTGGTCATTTCTTGCCCGCTGGAGCGCAAGGCCGACTGGGCGCAGATGCTCAAGGGCGGCAATATCCTGGGCGAGATCATCGTGCCGGAACTCGACCCGATGGCGCCGCTCGCGGTGCAGAGCCATCGCGGCGTGTCGACGCTGGTGGTCGCCCGCGGTCCGCTCAACCTTGCCAATCGCGCCAAGAAGCGGCTGCTCGACATCATCCTGACCGTGCCGGTGCTGATCGCGCTGGCGCCGCTGATGATCGCCGTTGCCGTCGCCATCCGACTGGACTCGCCGGGCCCGGTCTTCTTCCGCCAGGAACGGATCGGCCGTGGCAACCGCCTGTTCCACATCCTCAAGTTCCGCAGCATGCGGGTGGAACAGTGCGACACCGCCGGCGCCACCTCGACCCAGCGCGACGATAACCGCATCACCCGCGTCGGCCGCTTCATCCGCAGCACCAGCATCGACGAGCTGCCCCAGCTCCTCAACGTGCTGCTTGGCGAGATGAGCCTGGTTGGCCCGCGCCCCCATGCGCTGGGTTCGACCGCCGAGGACCAGCTGTTCTGGCAGGTCGACCGCCAATATTGGCATCGCCATGCGCTCAAGCCTGGCATCACCGGCCTGGCCCAGATCCGCGGCTTCCGCGGCGCGACCGAAACCCGGCGCGACATTCTGAACCGGGTCGAGGCGGATCTTGAATATCTGCACGGCTGGAGCCTGATGCGCGACATCGGCATCCTGGTCGGCACGGCACGGGTTCTGGTTCACCGCAACGCCTATTGATCCCACGCCCTGACGAAGCCCCAATGTTTACAGGGGCTTTGACCAGGATTGAGGATTTTCAGCATCAGAAGCCGGCTTTTGCGATGAGCTGAGCCGGCTTTCATGCCGATGTAAACTATTTGTGAACCCTAGAATCCTATATTAACGACCGTTCATAAAGTTCCCAGGATGACGGTCGTGGCTGATGAATTGGCGGCAGTTGCCGCAACGAAAACCTCCTTTTCCGATGCGGGCATCGCCGTCCGCGATCTCCCCGAAAACGGCCATGTGCTGTCGATCGCCGACCGCGCGGAAGGGCCGATTCAGTTTGTTTCGCGCTGGGCAGGCATCCTCGCCTTCTGCGCGGCAATCGGTGCGATCGCTTATCTGATCTTCTGATCGGGGCCAGTTTCCTTGCCCTCAGATTAACAGCCGGGATCGGCTGTTAACGGCTCCTTTCGTCGATGAAACGAGCCGTTGTTTTGGCGCGACAAGTCGCGTCCGGACCCGTGTGCATTACGTAAAAATACGATTAGCATGCCCCTTGTTGCTGCAATGCAATAAGGATTCATGCGTTTGGATAATGCCCATAACCCGTGTTTGCGGGCGCGCCCCTGTGCGCCCGCAGCAAATGATTTTGCATGGCCGCATGCGGCCGCCATGGCCGCTCTTGGCGGCGCAATGCTGTTCGCCGGCCTGCCCTCCACGGCGCAGGCTCAGGATGATGACAAGCGCATAGATACGCTCGGCCTGCACCTGACGGCTGGGCTCGATCTTCTCTATGACGACAATGTCTATCGCGTCGACGACCGGATCGAAGACCCCACCGGCGACCTGATCGTCACGCCCTCGATCGAGGCGACCTATGCCCATCCGATCGGGCGGCACGACATCCAGATCCGGGCCAAGGCCGGCTATGACCAGTTCGTATCGGAGACCCAGCGCAGCAAGCTGCGACTCGATGCAGAGGCCAGGGCGACGATTCGATTCGGAGCGACCTGCGGCATCACGCCGCGCGCCAGCTATCGCCAGCAGCGGGCCGATTATGGCGACATCAACGCCGCGACCGAAAATCTCCAGCGTTTCTCCACGCTGGGGGCCGACCTGTCGTGCGAACGGCCAGGCTTCTTCCCGGTCGCCGGCTACCAGCATGACACGACCCGCAACGCCGATGATTTCGACTATGCCGACCAGGACAGCGACAGCTTCAAGGTTGGCCTTGGCTATAACAAGCCCAGCTTCGGCACGCTCACCACTTATTATGAGCGCACGGTCAGCGACCGGCGCACGCTGGGCATCAAAAACCGCATCAACGCCTATGGCCTGCGCTTCCAGCGGTCGGTGACGCCGATCACCCAGATCGACGCCGACCTGCAATGGCTGGATGTCAGCAGCGATTCCGCCGCCGTCGGTAATTATAATGGCATGGGCTGGGATGTGCGGCTGTCGACCAGCATCATCCCGCGCGTGAAGCTGACCGCCTCCACCGCCCGCGACATCATGAACGACAGCCTGATCGCCAGCGGCTTCGCGATCCGGTCCAGCTATCGGATCGAAGGGGAGTTCGCGATCAGCGAACTGACCTCGGCCGGCCTTTATGCCGACTGGCAGAGGCGCAAGTTCCGGCAGGATGCGGCGCTGCGCCCCTTCTCGATCGAGGCGGACCGTAATCGCCAGTTCGGCGCGACGCTCAAGCGCAAGCTGACCGATCGCTTCGATCTCAGCCTCGACGCCCAGCATTACCGCCGTCGGACCGACACCGATGTCTCCAACTATAGCGGCACGCAGGTGACGCTCTCAGCCCTGCTGCGCTTTTGACCCGAAGGGAGCCTGACCCATGAGAATAGCGACACGCTTCCATATCCTTGCCGCCCTCCCCCTGCTGGCGGTGCCGACCGCATTGTCGGCGCAAACTCAGACGGCACAGGCGCCTGCGGCGGCTGCGGCGGTTGCCGCCACGCCAGCGCGGCCGGCGACGCCCGCGCCAGCTGGCTATCTGCTCGGCCCGGACGATCAGCTGAAGATCTCGATCTTCGGCCAGCCCGACCTGTCGACCGAAACCCGGATCAAGGCCGACGGCACGGTGCTGCTCGCGCTGGTCGGGCCGGTGGATGCGAAAGGCAAGACCACGTCCCAGCTCGCGTCCGACATCGCCGCCAGCTATGCCGGTGGCGGCTATCTGACCAAACCCTCGGTCAGTGTCGAAGTGAGCGACTATGTCAGCCGCTCGGTCACGGTGCTGGGCAATGTGCCCCAGGCCGGCAATTATCCGCTCGACCGCAACTATACCGTGGCGTCGATGCTGGCCAAGGCCGGCGGCGCGACGACGGCCGGCGCCAATGCCGTCATCCTGACCCCGGCCGATGGCAGCGGCGCCGTGCGCATCTCGCTCACCGACATGAGCGCCGGCGCCGGCCGGCCGCTCCAGGCCGGCGACATCCTGTTCGTGCCGCCGGCCGAGAAGGTCTATGTCTATGGCCAGGTCCAGCAACCCGGCGCCTTCTCCTATGTCGCGGGCCAGACCTTCCGCCAGGCGCTTGCCCTGGCCGGTGGTCCGACCCTGGCCGGTTCGACCCGCAGCATCAAGGTGAAGCGCGGCGGACAGGAGGTCCAGGCCAAGCTGGATGATCCGGTAAAGCCCGAAGACGTCCTCATCATCCGGGAGAAGCTGTTTTGACCGCGATGGAACATGATTTCGGCGCCCGCTCGGCGGGCACGCTCGACTGGCTCTGGTCCCTGCCGCGCCGACTGGCCGGCGGCTCCAGCCCCTCCGCCCGTGTCATCCCCGATCAGGCCCCGTTGCTGCTGGAGGAACCGGTCGCACCGAGCTTCCACCGGACGGCCGAGCCCGAACCGGTGCCCGACGACACCCCGCGACCGCTTTCGATGGGCGCGATGGCAACGCCGCTCAAGCCCATCAGCCTGCGCCGGGATTCGATCTACAGCGCCTTCAACACCGCCATGCCGGTGACCGACCGCCATGGCCTGGCCGGCCGCAACAATGAGCTGGAAAAGCTGGTCGAAGCGATCGTGGTCCAGCGCAAGCATGCGATCATCTTCGGCACGCGCGGATCGGGCAAGACCTCGCTTGCGCGCGTCTTCGGCGATCTGGCGGACGAGGCGGGCTGCGTTGCTCTCTATGGATCGGCGAGCGGCGAGGCCGATTTCGACTCGCTGTTCCGTCCCTTCCTCACCGAACTGCCGATGAGCGGCGCGGGTCAGGAACGGGCCCGCAAGCTCGCCACCGGTCCGCTGGACGTGAATGGCCTTGCGACCCTGCTGGTCGAGGAGGTGCGCCAGCGCTCCATCCTGATCCTCGACGAATATGACCGGGTCCGCTCCGACACCGCCAAGCAGGATGTCGCAACGCTGCTCAAGCTGCTGACCGATATCCATTCGCCGGTGCAGGTGGTGCTGGTCGGCATCGCCGGCGATGTCGACGGCCTGATCGCCGCCCATCCCTCGCTTCGCCGCCATATCGCGCCCCAGCGGGTCAGCCCGATCGCCCGCCCCGAACTGGAACTGCTGCTGGCAAGCTGCGGCGAGAAGGCCGGGCTGTCGATCACGCCCGAAGCCGTGGAGGCGCTGGCCGGCGCGGCAATGGGGTCGCCCTATCATGCCCGGCTGTTCGGCATGCAGGCGGCGCTTGTGACCGAGGCCGGCGGCCGCGAGCAGGTGACCGCCAGCGATGTCGAACAGGGGCTGGCCAGCGCGCTGGACGACTGGGCGGAAATGAGCAGCGCCAGCCATGGCCTGTTCACCCGCGCCCTGCGTGACAGCGCATCGGGGCGCCGGATGATCGCGCTGGCCGGCATCGTCGCATCGCAGATGTCGGCAACTTCGCTGGAGCGGCTGCTGCGCGTCGGCAGCGACATATTGGGCGAATATCCGGGCATGGAGGCCGATGCCAGCGATGCGCTGGCCCGGTTGCAGCCAGCCCTTACGCCCACGCCGGGCGGCGAATTGTGGATGTTTGAAGATACGCTGGCGCCGCAATTCCTGCTGCTGATGGCCAAGCAGCCCGCGCCGCGCACGGTCGCGCCGACGCCGGCCGAGGAAATGCGCGCCATGCTCCGAGGAGTGGACGGACTATGACGATGAACCCCCTGGACCTTGCCGCCGCCGTCAAGGCGCGCTGGCGGGTCGCCGCGATGATCGGCGGCGCCCTGTTCCTGCTGATCGCGGTCGCGGCCTTCATGCAGTCGCGCCAATATATGGCGACCACCTCGCTGATGCTGGACCTGTCGCAGACCGATCCGACCGACACGACCCAGAATCAGGGCCGGGTCGAGGTGGACTCGATCCTGGGCACCCAGACCGACATCATCCGCAGTGCCAAGGTGATCAACGCGGTCGCCAAGGAAGCGGGTTTCATCGACGCGCTGCCCGCGGACATGCCGGCCGATGCCCGCCTGCAACAGGCCGCCGCGCGCGTGCGGGCCGGGCTGCTGGTGACCACCGGCCGCCAGAGCAACGTGCTGCAGATTCAGTATCTCGATCCCGATCCGCAGGTCGCCGCCCGCGTCGCCAACCTCGCCGCGCAGATCTACATGCGCGAGCAGGTGGAACTGCGTGCCTCGCCGGCGCGCACCTCGGCCAAATGGTTCAACGAACAGACCGCCGACGTGCGCCGCCGCTATGAGGATGCGCAGAAGCGCCTGTCCGACTTCCAGCGCGCCCATGACATCATCGGCATCAACCGCATGGATCTTGAGGCCGAGAAGCTGAAGAACATGTCCTATCAGCTGACCCAAGCCCAGGCCGAAGCCGCCGCCGCGCGCGGCAAGGCCGGCGCCGGTTCGGTGTCCGACATCGAAGGATCGCTGATCGTCCAGAATTTGCAGGAACAGGTTGCTGCCCAGTCGGCCAAGGTGCAGGAACTGGGCAAGACGCTTGGTCCGAACCATCCGACCATGGCGGCCGCTTCGGCGCAATTGTCCGAACTCCAGACCAAGCTTGGCGCCGCCCGCGCCAGCCAGGCCGGTGCGGTCAGCGCCAACAGCGTCGCCGCCAGCCGCCGCGAGGGCGACCTCAAGTCGAACATGGCGTCGCAGGAAGACCGCATGATCCGCATGTCCGACGTGCAGGACCAGTTGATGGTCATGCAACGCGACGTCGATGCTGCCCGCCAGACCTATGACACGGTGCGCCAGCGCTTCAACGAAGCGGCGCTCAAGAGCCAGATCTCGCAACCCAATGCCAGCCTGCTCGACGAGGCGACCGTACCGCTGCTACCCGCCAAGCCCAACCTGCTGCTCTGGCTGGTGGGCGGCATCGCCCTTGGCCTGGTCGGCGGCATTGCGGCGGTCGTCCTGATCGAAATCGCCCAGCCCCGCGTCCGCTCCGCCGCCGGCGTGGCCCGCGCGACCGAGGTCGAAGTCATCACCGAATTGCTGCCTGCCCCCGCACGGGGCGGCTGGCTCCCCAAGCGACAGGAGGCCGCATGAGACTGCGTTCCACGGCTAGTGCCCATCCCCATCTGACCGCCGGCGCCACGACCGGCCTCAAGCCCCGCGCCCGCGACACCAAGGATTTCGCGCAGCTCGCGGTCGAACATGGCTTCCTCGCCGAAACCGACATCGGCCGGATCGAAGCCCATGGCCATGCCGCCGGCCAGCCCTTCCAGCAGGCCGCGATCGACCTTGGCCTGCTCGATCCCGAGACGGCGGGCATCATCCTCGCCATGCAGGGCGGCTTCCCGCTGCTGGCGGCCGGTGACCAGCGGGTCGATCCGCTGGTGGTCAGCGCCTTCGACCCGGCGGACGCCTATGCCG
Organism: Sphingobium sp. MP9-4; assembly: GCF_005281675.1. Taxonomy (NCBI): domain Bacteria; kingdom Pseudomonadati; phylum Pseudomonadota; class Alphaproteobacteria; order Sphingomonadales; family Sphingobiaceae; genus Sphingobium; species Sphingobium sp. MP9-4. The sequence goes on from NZ_LUFI01000002.1 coordinate 112,895, forward strand.
CCAAGGTCCGCACCATCCGCGCCAAGATGCGCGCGGCGGCAAAGGACAGCGACGGCGCAGCCCTGCGCCTTGCCATCCTGTCGATCGACGCGGGCGACGAGGCCGCGATCCTTGCCGCCAATCTGGCCGTCGTGATGGCGCAGATGGACGGGCAGACGATGCTGGTCGATGTCGATATCGACCGCCCCTCGCTCGATCGGCTGTTCCGCGTCGCCAACAAGGCGGGTCTGGCCGAACAATTGCTTGGCAGCGCCGCGCTGCTGCCTGCCGCGCGCACGGCGGTCGATGGCCTGTGGCTGATGACCGCCGGCCGGGCATCGGGCAGCGCATCCAGCCTGGTGACCAAGGGACCGCTGGCGGACACCGCCGCCGGCTGGGGCCTGCACGACACGTCGATGCTCTTTTACCTCGCCCAGCGGCGCGGCGAGCAGACGCCGTTCGGCTCTATCCTCGCGGGCTTTGATGCCGTCACTATCGTCGCCCGGCGCGGCGAGACCGCGATCGCCGACATGCGCCGCGTGATCGACGATCTGGACCGTCATAATATCAGCATCGCAGGGAGCGTGATCGCATGAGCCTGGAGCAGGCCATTCCCCGTCAGCCGCTGCAACAGCCCGTGTCCACACCTGAGGAGATCGCCCTGGTCGGCGGCATTCCGGTGTCGACCCTGTCGCTCGACGCGCTGATCGACCGGATGCTGGGCGAGGCGCCGCTGCGCCGCGCGCTCGACCAGCGTCCGCTGCTGATCTTCGACTGCAATGGTCAGGGCCTGTCGATGAACGCCACCGACAAGGGGTTTCGCGACAATCTGGCGCAGGCGGACCTGATCCATGCCGATGGCCAGATCGTCGTCGCCGCCTCGCGCTGGGTCGGCCAGCCGCCGATCGCCGATCGGTCGAGCACCACCGACATGTTCATCGACAGCCTGGTGCCCGCAGCCAAGGCGAGGGTCAGCTACTATCTGCTCGGCGGCGAGGAGAAGGTGAACGCCGCCTGCGCCGATCGGATCATCGAGATGGCACCCGGCCTCACCGTCGCGGGACGCCGCAACGGCTTCTGGAAGCCGGAGGAAGAAGATGCGGTGATCGACGCGATCAACGCGGCCGCGCCTGACGTCCTCTGGGTCGGCACCGGCAAGCCGCGCGAGCAGGCCTTTTGCGTGCGCAATCGCGATCGGATCAAGGCCGGCTGGATCGTCACCTGCGGCGGCCTGTTCAACTATATCACCGGCGATTATCCGCGCGCGCCGATGTGGATGCAGCGCAATGGCCTGGAATGGCTGCACCGCATGGGCACCCGGCCCAAGGAACTGGCCTGGCGCTACATCACCACCAATCCTCATGCCCTGTGGCTGATCTGGAAGCACCGCCATGGCTGAGGCGCAGGCGGCTTCCGGCCGTACCCAGCGCCTGGGCACCATATTCGGCCGCTTCGGCCTCGCCAGCTTCTCCTCGGCGATCGTCTCGGTCAGCCATCTGCTGGTCCAGCTCTTCTCGATCCACCATCTCGCTACCACCGGCATCGGCGTGCTCGCCTTCCTGCTGGTCATCATCCAGTTCGGCTACAGCCTGTCCAACGCGCTGGTGTCGACGCCCTATACGATCGCCGTCAATCAGGGCGAGGATGTCGATCGCGCGGCGCATGGCTTCTTCTTCCCGGTCAACCTGCTGCTCTCGCTCAGCCAGGGGCTGATCTGCGCCGCCATCGCCTGGACCACCGCCTCGCCACAGGCCGCGCTGGTCTTCGGCCTGGCGGGCACATTGTCGCTGGTCCGCTGGTTCGGCCGGTCCAACGCCTATGCCCATCATGCGCCGATGCAGGCGGCCCGATCCGACATCGCCTATGCCGCGACCATCCTCATCGGCCTGCTGGTCGCGATGCGCACCGGCGCGGACCTGACCGGCATCGGCACCATGCTGGTCGCCGCCAGCCTCGCTGGCCTGCTGCCCTTCGGCAGTCCCTATCTGCGCCGCCATGTCGCCATGTCGCCGCTGGCCGCCCTGCGCGCCTACCGCCCGGTGTGGAAGGAACAGTCGGCCTGGACGCTGGTCGGCGTGCTGTCGACCGAGGCGACGTCGAACGCCCACAGCTATGCCGTGACCCTGCTCGCGGGGCCGACCGCCTTCGCGCCGATCGCCGTCGGCATGCTGTTCTTCCGCCCGGTCAATGTCTGCATCACCGCCCTCACCCAGCTGGAACGCCCGCGCATGACCCGCGCGGTGGCACGCGGCGATCATCAGGCCGCGATCCAGTCGGAACGCATCTTCATGGGCGCCCTTGTCTTCCTGTGGCTCGGCACCTGCGTCGTCGCGGCCGGCGCGCTTTATTTCTTCCCCGGCCTGATCCTCAAGCCCACGCTCGACCATCAGCTGGTGATCACTGCCGTGGCGCTCTGCGCGCTGCTCTCGCTGGTCCAGTGCGTGCAGACGCCGATGAGCGTCATGACCCAGGCCCGCAAGGCGTTCCGTCCGCTCGCAGCCCAGAGCCTGCGCAGCTGCGGCGTCGGCATTGCCGCCGTCACCTTGCTGACCCTGCTGGTCGCGCCCGTCTTCTCGATCGCCGGCGTCGTGCTGTCGCAACTCGTCATGATGCTCGGCATCTGGCAGCTGGACCGCAGCTGGCGCCGCAACCAGGCGGAGGGTTGAGCGATGGCAAGCACCCCCTGGCATCGTGACATTCCCGCCCCGGTCCTGACCCGGCCGGGCGTCGCCGCCATCAAGAAGACCGAAAGCGCCCGGCTGATCCTGGTCGCCCAAATCTTCTATTTCACCTTCCTGATGCTGGTCTTCATCGGCCAGCAGCCCTTCGCCTCGCGCACCCAGGATGAACTTGTGGCCATGGCACAGGAAAATAACGGATCGGACCTGTTCAAGCAGGCGCTGTTCATCGGTTTTGCCATGCTGCTGACCGGCGTGCAGCTGATCCGCCGCTATCCGCCACGCTATCGCTTCACGCTCTGGCCGCTGGCCATCATGCTTGCCTGGTTCTTCATCACCTGCAGCTGGGGCGTCGATCCGTTCGTATCGTTCAAGCGGGCGATGCAGCAGCTGATCGTGATCTATATCACCTTCAGCGCGCTCAGCCTGATCGGTCCTGAAAGATTGCTCCAGGCGCTGCGCTATGCCCTGATCCTGTCCCTCATCATCTGCTGGGTCTCGCTGCCCCTGACCTCGGCGGCGGTCCATCCGCCGACCGAGAGCGACAAGGCGCTGATCGGCGCCTGGCGCGGCTTCTTCTTCCACAAGAATATTGCCGGCGCGGTCATGGCGCTCACCTTCATGGTTGCGGCCAATGCCTGGGTCGATACCAAGAAATGGTATTATGCCCTCTTCTCGGTGATGGCCTTCGTCTTCGTGATCGGCACCAAGAGCAAGACCTCGCTCGCCCTGTCCTTCGCCATCCTGGGCGTCTGCGCCGTCTATCGGGCACTGAGCGATTCCACCCAGAAACGGGCCGTGCTGCTGATCATGGTCGCGCTCGGCATGGTCGGGGTGCTGTGGCTCTATGTCGCTTTCCAGCCGGTGGTGGAGCGGATCTTCGCCGACCCCACCTCCTTCACTGGCCGCGTGTCCATCTGGGAAGTCGATCTGGCCTATCTCAAGGATCATCCCTTCCTGGGTGCGGGTTTCGGCGGCTTCTGGCAGGTCGGCGATCGCAGCCCCTCGCTCGATTATCTCAACCAGGCGTTCCAGACGCTGACCGCCCATTCGCACAATGGCTATCTGGAAATCCTGGTGACGACCGGACCGCTCGGCCTCATCATGCTGCTGCTGACCTTCCTGGCGCTGCCCGCCATCTGGTTCCTGACCGGGGCGACGCCGCAGAACCGGCCGATCATGGTGCCCTGCTTCGCGATCTGGGTCTTCGTCCTTTACCAGAATCTGCTGGAAACCTCGTTCTTCGACAAGGATCGGCAGGTCTGGGTGATCTTCCTGGCGGCCATCGCCGCTGCCCACGCCACCTACAAGGCGCGCCCGCTTCCGCAGTGGCGCCGCCGCTTTCTCGCCCGCCCGGAGGCTACCCATGGCTAATGTCGTCATCTGCATCGCGACCTGCAATCGCCCTCAGGGGTTGCGGCGCACGCTTGCCTCGCTCGCCGCGCTGGAAACCCGGCACCGAATCGATGTGCTGGTCGCCGACAATGACGCCAGGGAGCAGCAGGGGCTGGCCGTGGTGGAGGCGCTGGCGACATCGGGCTATCGCTGGCCGATCGAGGCGCTGCTGGTGCGGGAACGCGGTATCCCCCTGGTCCGCAACGCCTTGGTCGAGGCGGCTCTCGCCCGTCCCGGTGTCACCCATGTGGCGATGATGGACGATGACGAGGCGGCATGCCCTGGCTGGATCGACGCGCTGGTGACGGCGGCCGATCGCTGGGACGCCGATGTCGTCGGCGGCGCGGTGCTGCGCGAGATGGACAGCCCGCTGCCCGCCTGGGCCTCGCGTCATCCGCTGCTCCAGCCCAAGCGCCGCGACAAGTCCGGCCCGGTCTCGCTGGTCGACAGCACCGCCAATGTGCTGATGTCCGCCAACGCATTGCGTCGCATCGGCGCCCGTCCGTTCGACGAGCGCATGGCGCTCACCGGCGGGTCGGACAAGCAGCTCTTCACCCGAATGCAGCGCGCCGGCTTCCGCTTCGCCTGGTCGGAGGAAGCGCTGGTCACCGAACTCATCCCGGCCAGCCGCGTCACCGCCAAATGGCTGCTGATGCGCGGTTATCGCGTCGGCATGACCGACATGATCGTCGCCCGCACCCATGGCGGCGCCCTTCGTGCAGCGCTCAGCGAAAGCCCCCGCATCGCGGTCGGCTTCCTGGTCGGCGCGGTCGGCCCCCTCACCACATTGGACCGCGGCAAGCGGGTGGAGCGCCTCGGCAAGCTCTATCGCGCCGCGGGCAAGATCGCCGGCCTCACCGGCGTCCATTATGAAGAATATCGAAAGGTCCATGGCGCATGACCAACATCCCCTTCTTCTCCGTCGTCATCCCGCTCTACAACCGCGCCGACGTGGTCACCGACACGATCCGATCGGTGCTGGCACAGGACTGGACCGATTTCGAGATCGTGGTCGTCGATGACGGCTCGCATGACAATCCCCGCCCGGTGATCGAGGCGATCGGCGACCCGCGCCTGCGTTACATCCGGCAGGACAATGCCGGCGGTGGCGCGGCGCGCAATCGGGGCATCCTCGCCGCCGAGGGGCGCTACATCGCCTTCCTCGATTCCGACGACCTGTTCCTGCCCGGCAAGCTGTCGACCATGGCGGAAGCGCTGGCGGGCGACGGCGGCCGCACGGTTCTCTATTCGCGGATGAAAGTCGATCGAGGCGTCGATCGCTACTGGATCCGCCCCGACCGCGGCATTCGAGAAGACGAGGATGTCGGCGAATATCTCTTCTGCGCCAACCAGTTCATGCAGACCTCGACGATGGTCGTGCCGACCCGCATGGCCCAGCAGGTGCTGTTCGACCCCGCGCTCAAGAAGGGGCAGGATCTCGACTTCTGCGTCCGACTTCAGGGCGCCGGTGCGCGCTTCCGGATGATCGAGCGCCCGCTCACCATCTGGCTGGACGCGACCGAGGTCGGCCGCACCTCCTATGTGCGCGGCTATGAAACCTCGCTCGACTGGCTCGATCGCTGCGGCCATATGCTGACCAACCGGGCGCGGCGTGGCTATCGCGCCACCGTGCTCGCCTATCATATGGCGCCGATCCGCCCGGTCGCGGCGATCCGCGACCTTGCCATCGGCCTGACCGCCGGCGGCGTGCCGCCACGGGTGATCGCGCGCCAGCTGCTGCGCTCCTACATGCCCAAGTCGCTCTATCGTTCGCTCGTCAACGGCTTCGTCCTGCGCTTCGGCAAGGCCGATGCCCTCAGTAGCGGCGCCCGTTCGTGATGGCGGCCTGGCAACCTCCGTCCGCGCTGCAGGAACAGGCGGCCTCGCCGCTCTTTTCCGTGGTCATCCCGACCTATCAGCGCCGCGACAAGGTGGTCGACGCGGTCCTGTCCGCTCTCGACCAGACAATCGCGCTTATCGAGGTGATCGTCGTGATCGACGGATCGACCGACGACACCGAACAGGTACTGGCCGGGATCGCAGACCCGCGCCTGCGCGTCATCGTCCAGCCCAATCGCGGCGCATCCGCGGCGCGCAACACCGGGATCGCGCAGGCCCGCGGACGCTATATCGCCTTCCTCGACTGCGACGACCGTTTCCTGCCCCATCATCTCGCCGACCTGCTGCCCCTGCTGCAACAGGACGAAAATGTGGTCGCCTATGGCCAGGTGCTGGTCGATCGCGGCCAGGGCCGCAATTTCCTCAAGCCCCCGCGCGCGATCGCGACCGGCGAGACGATCGACCGCTATCTCATGTGCGATCGGGGTTTCATCCAGACCAGCAGCCTGGCGCTCAGTCGCGGCCTCGCCAACAAGGTCCGCTATCGCGAGGATGTGAAGTTCGGCGACGATACCGACTTTGCCGTTCGCCTGGCGCTGGCCGGCGGCCAGTTCCAGATGACCGCGCGGCCCGGCACGATCTGGGCCGACCGCGATGCCGAACATCGACTGTCGGCGGTGCGCGGCAGCGTCGGCAGCCTGATCTGGCTGCGCGACCTGCGCCCGCATATCTCGGCCCGTGCCTTTTCCGCCTATATGGGCTGGCATGCGGCCAAGAGCATCTGGCCGACCAGCCGGTTTCAGGCGATGCGCTATTATGTCGGCGCGGTGCTGCGTGGCGCCTTCGGCCCGCGGCTGGCCGCCACCGTGCTGATGCAGATCATCCTGCCCGACCCGGTCTATCGCCGGATTTCCGACCGATGGATCGACATGGCCCAGATGGTGGGCGGGAGGCCGCGCCTGTGAAGCGTCGCGAATTTCTGGCCGGCGGCATGGCGCTGGCGGCGACGCTGCCCGTCGGCGTTGCGGCAGCCGCCATGCCGCCCGGCCTCGCCACCCATGCCCGCGCCAAGGGCCGTTATTTCGGCGCGGCGGTCAAGTCGCGCCAGTTGCGCGAGGATGCCGGCTTCACCCAGGCGGTAGCGCAAGAATGCAATATCCTGGTGCAGGAATATGAGCTGAAGCGCGGCACGACCGAGCCCAAGCCGGGCCAATATGATTTCAGCGGTGCCGACCAGATCATCGATTTCGCCCAGAAGCATGACATGCGCGCGCGCGGTCATGCCCTGGTCTGGTATGCCGCCCAGCCCAAATGGCTGGAACCCGCACTGCAAGCCGCCAGCGATCGCGGCCGCCGGAAACTGATGACCAGCTATATCACCACGGCCATGCCCCGCTATGCCGGCCGCATCCAGGAATGGGACGTGGTGAACGAGGCGCTGGAGCCCAATGACGGCCGCGCCGACGGGATGCGCGCCGACAGCATGTGGATGCAGGCGCTGGGCGAACATTATATCGACATCGCCTTCCACACCGCGCGCGAGACCGATCCCAAGGCGACCCTGTTCCTGACCGATTATGGCATCGAACATGACTCGCCCCGCTGCGAACGGCGCCGGACCGCGATGCTGAAGCTGCTTGACCGGTTGAAGGCCCGCGACGTGCCAATCGACGCGATCGGCATCCAGGGTCATCTCAAACCCTATAAGGAAGGGTTCAACGAGCGCCGCTTCGCCGATTTCCTCGACCAGTTGCGCGGCTATGGCCTGAAGCTGGAGATTACCGAGTTCGACATTGCCGACATTGGCGGACCGCCCAACCCGGCCAAGCGTGACAGCGAAGTTGCCAGTGTCGGCCGGGCCTTCATCGATGTCGCGCTGGACAATCCGGCGATGCAGGCCGTGCTCTGCTGGGGTCTGTCGGACCGCTATTCCTGGCTGTCCAACTACAAGGATTATAAATGGCCCGACGGCCAGCTGTCGCGCGGATTGCCGCTGGACGGTTCCCTGCGCCGCAAGCCGCTGTGGGACGCCATCGCCGCCGCCTTCGACGACGCGCCGCCGGCCGGGAGACATGCCGCATGAGAATTTCCTCGCTCACGGGCCTGCGCGGTATCGCCGCCGTTTCGGTCCTGCTCTACCATATTCCCCATGCGCCGGCCTTTCAGGCCTTCGCGATCCCGCTTTTCTCGCGCGCCTATCTGGCGGTCGATCTTTTCTTCATTCTCAGCGGCTTCGTCATTTCCTACGGCTATTATGACCGGCTGATGCACAATCTGGGGCGGTCCAGTTACATGGACTTCCTGATCAACCGCACCGCCCGCGTCTGGCCGTTGCACCTGATCGTCACCCTGGTCTTCATGGCCCGCATCCTGGTCAATGTATCGGGGACGCAGGCGATCCCGCTCGACCTGCCGAACATCCTCACCAACCTGCTGATGATCCAGAGCTGGGGCTGGGGCACGCAGCCGATTGCCGGCAATAGCTGGTCGGTCAGCACGGAGGTCGCCGCCTATCTCCTCTACCCGCTGATCGCGATCATGGCCTTTTCCCGCTGGGCCTGGGCGCAACTCGCGCTGTGCGTCGGCATCCTGGTGCTGGTCGCCAGTTCCGGCCGAGGCGCCAGTGGCCCCATGGATGTCAACGATTATGACACAGTGCTGACGCTGCTGCGCTGCCTTGCCGGCTTTGCGCTGGGCGTCCTGACCTATCGCATCCGCGACATGGCGCTGACCCGCAGCCTGCTTGCCGGCCCCGGCCGATTCGCCGCCATATGTGTCATCATCGCTGTCGCCTTGATGCTGCCCCGAGCCGCCGACGTGCTGGTCGTGTGCCTGATGCCGGCGCTGGTCCTCACCTGCTATTATGATGGCGCCGCCGCCCGCGCGGTGATGGCCAACCCGGTCAGCTATCATCTGGGCCTGATCAGCTACTCCATCTATCTGTGGCATCCGCTGGTCCGCGACATCATGGCCCGCGTCATGGGGATCGCCCATCGCCATGGCTTTGTCGGCCATGACTGGATCTTCATCGCCGCCATGCTGGTCGCTACCTGGTTGCTCTGCTGGGCCAGCTATCGCCTGATCGAACTGCCGGGCCACAAGATCATCAAATGGCTGCAACGCGGCGGGCGTGCCCGCCCGGCCCCGGTCAAGGTTGCTGCCTGATGCCCCCCGCCCCGACCATCTGGATCGCGATCCCGACCTTCCGCCGGCCGGGGCAGTTGCGCCACCTGCTCGAAAGCCTAGCCGCCGTCGTGCCGCATGACGATGTCCAGTTGCTGGTCGCCGACAACGACCCCGTCGGGCAGGAAGGCGCGCTGGTCGCGCACGAGATGCAGGATGACCCCGATTATCCTTTGCCGATCCATATCCTGCATGTGCCAGAGCCAGGCCTTTGCTCGGTCCGCAACGCGATCGTCGCCACCGCGCTCGCGGCTCCGGCTATGCAGTATCTGGCGATGATCGATGATGACGAATGGCCACAGCCCGGTTGGCTTGACGCACTCCTTGCGGCCCGAGAAATGTGTGGCGCCGATGTGGTTGGCGGCCCCGTCGACGCCCATTTCCTGCGTCCCCCGCCACACTGGGCACGCGAAGCGCTGGTATTCCGGGCCGAGGATCGGCCCTCGGGCGCCACCGACATGCTTTGGGCCAGCAACAATCTGCTGCTCAGCCGCGCGGCGCTGGAGCAGCTGCCCGCCCCCTGGTTCGATCCGCGTTTCAACCTTAGCGGCGGCGAGGATCTGGATTATCTGACGCGCCTGCGCGATGCCGGCATCGGTTTCGGCTGGGCCGCAGATGCGCGCGTCAGCGAATGGGTGCCGCCCGAACGGGTCCGGCTCGGCTGGATACTGTCCCGCATGTGGCGGATCGGCTTTACCGAGACGCTGACCCGCCGGAAGCATCGGCCCGGCATCGTCGGCACCCTCACCCTGTTCGGGCGGACGTTGGCGGTGTTCGCGATGCGCACCGCCGGCCTCCTCGCCATGTTACTGCCCGGCGCGCGACGGGTCGACATCGCCGGGCAGTGGATCAAATGCTGGGGCCGCCTCTATGCCCTGACGGGCCGGGGCAGCCGGGCTTATTATGGCGCCGAATAGACCTTGAAGCTGCGGATGGTCATGTCGCCGCTGCCATCGTCATAGGCACCCGTCGTCTTCACCGCGACATTCATCAGCGGATAGAAGCGGAAGCCCTTGAACGGGTTGACCGACTGGTAGGTTTCCTTGCCGTCGACGAACCAGGTGATGTAGTCACGCTGGATATCGACCGCGAACTTGTGGAAATCCTGCGAATAGCCCGACAGGCCATAGGCCTGTTCGGTCTGGATGACGATGCCACGCTGGTCATAGCGGGTGCTGTTGGCGCCGACATGGATCGTCTGGCCGACATGGCGATCGAAATCCCAATAGCTCTGATAGCCAAAGCCTTCATAGACATCGATTTCCGGCGGCCAGCCGCTGGTCGAGATCAGCCAGAAAGCGGGCCAGGAACCGCGCCGGTTGGGCATCTTCGCTTCCCACTCATATTGGCCATAGCCGATCTGCGAGGCGAGGAAATTTCGGCCATCCAGAATCGACGCGCCATAATTATAGGTCACGCCCTGATAGCTGATCGGCGTCTTGAGCACCTGGCTGTGCAGCACCAGGCCCTTGTTGCTCCAGTAGACCGGCCCTTCGATCCCCGGATAGGTGGTGGTGTCGACATAGAGGCCGGTCTCGCCATTGCCGGTCTGCGCCCGGCCATGCGACAGGGTCGTGGCCCAGCGGTCCCAGCCGCCATCGACCGACCGCTTGTGCGTGTCCTTGAGCAGTTCGAACTGCAGCGTGCCCGAGGCCGCGAAGGTCCGCGCTTCGCGGAAGGTGCCGCTCGCCTTCTCGGTCGCCGCGACATAGGCCTTGGCCGTGACGGTTGCCGTCGACTGCCCCTGCAATGCGCCCCAGGGCGCCTCACGCAGCTTCACGCTGAACTGCTGGCCTTCGGTCGCGCTGATAACCGGCACTTCCACCGTCTGTTCCAGCGGGTCGCCCGGCCGGAAGATGACGACGGTATCGACCGTCCTGTAGTTGGTGCCGGACGTGGCCTTCAGCGTGCCGGTGCCGTTCACCGTGGTGATCCGCGCGATCACCGTGTTGGGCGTCGCCCGATCGAGATAGACCGGGACATAGGCGGTGCTGCTGCCCGGCTTGTAGGTGGCGTTGCCGATCCAGAGCGTCGCCTTGCCCGGCAACACCGTGCCGTTGGCGAAGTCGAAGTCGGCAAAGCTGTTGCTGGTGCTGCTGGTCGTCGCCGTGCTGGTCGTCGCACTGCTCGCACTGCTGCTGGAGATGGTGACCGTGCCGCTATCGGCCGTGCTGGTCGATGAACTGCTGGTCGTACTGGTTCCGCCCGACAGGATCGTGGCGGCGCCCGCCGCGAAGACAGACGTAATGATTGCTCCGGCTCCGATCATGGAGCCAGCCGATTTGCTGCGCATAATGCAACCCCCGTTTTGGTGTCCCTAAAGGGTCCGCCACGAGGGTTAACAATTGCTTCCAGACAAGCTCGCCTCGTCGCAAATCAGCCATTTTTGCGACGAGGCGAGGAACTTTTACTCGGCAGCTTCAACCAGCATTTCGGGCTCCGGCGCCATGCCACGGCCAACGCTGTCATAGATAAATCCAGCCGCTTCAGCGACTTCGGGCCGATAGATGTTGCGCAGGTCGACCAGGCCATTGCCAGCCATCACGCCGCGCAGGCGCGACAGGTCGAGCGCGCGCAGCGCATCCCATTCGGTGACCAGCACGACGGCCGATGCCCCCTGCGCTGCGGCATAGGGATCGTGGAAGAAATCGACATTCTGCAGCAGCGGCTGGGCAGCCTCGATCCCTTCGGGGTCGAAGGCGCGGATCTGCGCGCCACCGTCCTGCAGTGCCTGGATGATCGACAGCGACGGCGCATCACGCATATCGTCGGTATTGGGCTTGAAGGTCAGGCCCAGCACCGCGATCGTCTTGCCACGCACCGATCCGTTGCACACGCCGATCACCTTGCGCGCCATGGCCCGCTTGCGGCTTTCGTTGATCGCGACGGTGGTTTCGATCAGGCGAATGGGCGCGCCGGAATCTTCTGCCGTCTTGACCAGCGCCAACGTATCCTTGGGGAAGCAGGAGCCGCCATAGCCGGGTCCGGCATGCAGGAATTTCGAACCGATCCGGTTATCCAGGCCAATGCCGCGCGCCACCTGCTGCACATCCGCGCCGACCCGTTCGCACAGTTCGGCCATCTCGTTGATATAGGTGATCTTCATCGCCAGGAAGGCGTTGGCGGCATATTTGATCAGTTCGCTGGTGCGACGACCGGTGAACAGCAGCGGCGCCTGGTTGAGATAGAGCGGGCGATAGACCTCTTCCATCACCGGACGAGCACGCTCGTCCTCGATGCCGACGACGATGCGATCCGGGCGCTTGAAATCCTCGATCGCGGCCCCCTCGCGCAGGAATTCGGGATTGGAGGCGACCGCAAACTGGGCGTCGGGATTGGTTTCACGAATGATCCGTTCGACCTCGTCACCGGTGCCGACCGGCACGGTCGACTTCGTAACCACAACGGTAAAGCCCTTGAGCGCCCCGGCAATCTCGCGCGCAGCATCATAGACATAGCTGAGGTCGGCATGGCCATCGCCCCGACGCGCCGGCGTACCGACCGCAATGAAGACGACATCGGCGTCTGCCACGGACGTTGCCAGATCGGTCGTGAAGCTCAACCGGCCCGCCTTGACGTTGCGCGCGATGAGATCGGCCAGGCCCGGCTCATAGATCGGCACGCCGCCTTCGCGCAACTTGGCGATCTTGCGCTCATCCTTGTCGACGCAGATGATTTCGTGTCCGAAATCCGCGAGGCAGGCGCCCGATACCAGACCAACATAACCAGATCCGGTCATCACGATCCGCATGACAATTCTCCTTGTCCAATGTGCAAGCTAATCGACAATATGCCCGCAACCGATCGCCCCGATCCGGACAGGACGCGACAGAGCACTCCGGAAAATCCGGATGCGCGCACCTCTCGCCCTGACAAAGATCGAAGCCCCCGGCCTGTTCGGACAGTTGCCGCGTCAGTGGAACCAGCCACCTGTTGACGCGATGCAGCATAAGTCGGGTCATGACGCCGTTGCAACGCGACTTGGCGCTACGCGGGCACATGTGGACGTGGGGCGAAGGGAAAATGCGCCGAACCGCCGAAGCATGCGGGCACGATTAACCGGATCTGCGGGTCAATCCTCGACGATGCGCATCAATTTGCGTTCGACAGGCGCCAAGATGCCCTGCAACTCCTGCCCGCGCTTGAGCACATGACCCGCTTCACCCACCAGCGCCCACATGCCCTGACGGTTGCGCAACGCCGGCCGCTTCTCGATCCGATATTCAGGACGCTCGGCAGAACGCCGGAAAGCGGAGAAAATTGCCGCCTCGCGCCCCAGGTCCATGGCATAGTCGCGCCAGTGTCCGGCGGCGACCATGCGGCCATAGAGATCCATGATCCGCTGCAACTCCAGGCGATCGAACCCGACCTGCCCCTGTTGCTGGCCGTTGGGTGCTGGGAACGGCGTCACATTGGACATCAGGCCCGGCCACGCTCCTTGAACAGGGCTACGTCATCGGCAGGCAGTTCGGGCGCCTGCTTCTGCGCCAGCAACTCGGCCAGACGCTTCTGCAACTGCTCCACTTCGCACTGCAGCAATTCCAGCTTTTGCTTTTCCGGATCGAAGCAATCGGAGCAGGGCGTGCCATAGGGCAGGAAGTCGCGCTGATAGGCGGTGACATCGACCAGCATCGCGCGCGCGGGGATGCCGACCATGGTCGCGGCCTCCGCAACATCCTTGGTCACCACCGCATTGGCGCCGACACGGGCACGGGCGCCGACACGGACCGGGCCCAGCACCTGCGCGCCCGACCCCACGATCACGCCATTTTCCAGCGTCGGATGGCGCTTGCCGGCGATCCCGTTGGCGGGATCGGTCCCGCCCAGCGTCACATTCTGATAGAGAGTGACGTCGTCGCCAATCTCCGCCGTCTCGCCGATCACGGTGAAGCCATGATCGATGAAGAAGCGCTTGCCGATCTTCGCGCCGGGATGAATGTCATTGCCGGTCAGGAAGCGCGACAGATGATTGACTGCCCGCGCCAGGAAATAGAGCCGCGCCCGATAGAGACGATGCGCCACGCGATGGAAGGCCAGCGACCAGATACCGGGATAGAGCAGGATTTCCGCCCGCGATCGCGGCGCAGGGTCGCGCGACTTGACCGAATCCAGATAGGCGATGAGATTACGCAGCATCGAAACGTCCCTGAACGGACCCGCCCTGCTGGCGCGCCCCTTTTACCCTGTTGCCAGCAACATAGAGATTAAGCGGCAATTTTTCCAGAGCGCGCCCTAATTCGCCTTCCCGGCCCAAAACAGAAACTTGCTTGGCGCCTCAAGATATACCAATCATTGAGGTAGACAATTAGAACGAAGGTGTTTGGATGATCGACACATTTATCGCCCATTTTGGCGAAATACTGCCCTTCATCCTGATCGGCTTCGGCGCGCAGATTATCGATGGCGCCCTCGGCATGGCCTATGGCGTGATTTCCAGCACCCTGTTGCTGGCCATGGGCGTGCCGCCCAGCCGCGCGTCCGCCAGCGTCCATGCCGCCGAAACCTTCACCACCGGCGTGTCAGCGATCAGCCATATCCTGCACCGCAATGTCGACTGGGGCCTGTTCGCCCGGCTCGTCATTCCCGGCGTGATCGGCGGCGTGGCCGGCGCCTACCTGCTCTCCAATATCGACGGCGCGATCATCAAGCCCTTCGTCCAATTCTATCTGGCAGCGATCGGCATCTACCTGATCTGGCGCGGCTTCCATTTCCCCCCGCACAGCAAGAGCCCGAAATGGGTCGCGCCGCTGGGCCTGGTCGGCGGATTCATGGACGCATCGGGCGGCGGGGGCTGGGGCCCGGTCGTGACGTCCAACCTGCTGATCCAGGGATCGAGCCCGCGACACACCATCGGCACGGTCAACAGCGTCGAATTCATCCTGACCCTGTCGATCAGCCTGACCTTCCTGTTCCATTTGGGCTGGGAAAGCTTCACCACCTACACGATCGGCCTGCTGATCGGCGGCGTGGTGGCAGCCCCCTTTGGCGCCATGCTGGCCCGCCATGTCGCCCCCAAGGTGCTGTTCGTGGCCGTCGGCATCATCCTGACCCTGACGTCGGCCTTCGGCATCGCCAAATATCTTGGTTATATCGGATAATTCGCTTATATTCGGATTTCTAATTCAGGAATCCGATAAATGTCGAACTACATGCCCACGCTCAAGCAGCTGCAATATCTGGTTGCGCTGAAGGAACATGGCCATTTCGGCAAGGCGGCCGACAGCTGCTATGTGACCCAGTCCACCCTGTCGGCCGGCATCCGCGAACTGGAGTCCCTGATCGGCGTCACACTGGTCGAGCGAACGCGCCGCGTCGTGCGCTTCACGGCGCTGGGCGATCGCATCGTCGAAAAGGCGCACCGCGTCCTGCGCGAGGCGGAGGAGCTAGCCGCGATCGCCGAGGCGTCGGGCAAGCCGCTGACCGGTGAATTGCGGATGAGCGTCATCCCGACGATCGCGCCCTTCCTGCTGCCGCGCCTGCTGCCGCGCCTGCGGGCCGACCGGCCGGAATTGAAGCTCTACCTGCGCGAGGAAACGACCCAGGCGGCGATCGATTCGCTGCGCCATGGCAATGTCGACTGCGTGCTGATGGCTCTGCCCTATCCCACCGGCGAACTGGACAGCGAGATATTGTTCCAGGATCCGCTCTATGTTGCCTTCCCGCGCGACGATCCGACCAATCCGCCGGACTGGATCAAGCCGGACATGATCGACGAGAACAAGCTGCTGCTGCTGGAGGACGGGCATTGCCTGAAGGACCATGCGCTGGCTGCCTGCAATCGCCCCGACCTGCGCGCCAGCGCGACGATGATGGGCACCTCGCTCCACACGCTGATCCAGATGGTCGACAATGGCCTGGGCGTCACGATGCTGCCGGAAATGGCGCTGGCCGGCGGCATATTGGAACATACCAATATCACCGCGCGCCCGCTGCAGTCCGATCATGCCTGGCGCGATATTGCCCTAGTCTGGCGCAAGAACAGTCCGCGCGAAAAGGAATTCCATCTGCTCGCCGAGATATTGCGCGACGCAGCGGACCATCCCGCGATCCGCGCCAACGCCGCCTGATCGATCAGCGATCCCAGCCCTGCGCCTTGGCCTCATCCTCGGCGCGGGGCGCGACCCAGGCGCCTGCGCCATCGGCATAATACGCCTTTTTCCAGAAGGGCGCGCGCGATTTCAGCCAGTCGATCAGGAAGGCGCAGCTTTCCAGCGCCGCCGCGCGATGCCGCGATGCCGTGCCGACGAACACGATCCGCTCGCCCGGCAGCAACCGACCATGGCGATGGATGATCGACAGCCCCAGCAGCGGCCAGCGCGCCATCGCCTCCTCCGCGATCCGTTCAGCCTGGCGCTGCGTCATCGCCGGATAATGTTCCAGTTCCAGCGCCACCAGCCCCTCTTCGCCGCGGACGATACCGGTGAAACTGGCCACCCCGCCGCCGCCCAGCGCTTCGAGCGCGGCCAGTTCAGCCGAAATATCGAAATCATCCGCCTGGATGGCGACCCGTTTCATCCACCCGTGACCGGCGGGAACAGCGCCAGTTCCCGCGCCGTGCCGATTGCCTGATCGAAACCGACAAATTGCTGGTCCAGCGCCGCGCGCAACCGATCGGGATCGGCCAGCGCCTCGGCATAGCCACCGCCCTGTGCCGCCAGTCGCGCTACCAGTTCCGCTACGGTCTCATCTGGCGAAGCCAGTTCGACCCGCTCGTCATCGCGGCCAATGGCTTCGCGCACCCAGGCAAAATAGACGAGGGTCACAGCGGCCATGCCGGTCAGTCCATATGCTTGATGCCGACGCGCAGATAATCCCAGCCGGTAATCAGCGTCAGGATGGCCGCGGCCCACAGGGTCAGTATGCCAACGCTCTGCACGAAGGGGAATTGCGGCACGGCACCGGCCAGGATCAGGGCGCCCAGCGCGATCAACTGGAACGTGGTCTTCCACTTGGCCAGGCGCGACACCGGGACAGACACCTGAAGGCCGGCCAGAAATTCCCGCAGCCCCGACACGGCGATCTCGCGCAGCAGGATGATCATCGCGGCTGCGATATGGATGCCGGCAATGTCGCGCGTCGCGGCGAGCATCAGGATGACCGCGCCGACCATGATCTTGTCCGCGATCGGATCAAGGAACACGCCCAGCTTGGACACGGCGCCCTGCGCACGGGCGAGGTAGCCGTCGAAATAGTCGGTGATGCCCATCAGGCAGTAGAGACCGAAGGCAAGGCCATAGCCCGTGGTCCAGCGCGCGCCCATCTCGCCGGGCCACAACAGGGCCACCAGCAAGGGCACGGTGATGATGCGCGAAAGCGTCAGCAAATTGGGCAGCGTCAGCATCAGGGCGACCTGCCACAGTCCCGCATCGGGCACAAGCGAAGGCAGCAAGAAGTGAACAGGAAATTGGACAGGCCCGCCTGCAGCGGCTAGACCGCCCCCCGGTCGTCCACAGCGAAAAGCCAAACGCACTCATGCAAGCCTCACTCAGGCTCCTCAAAAAGCGCCGTTTTCTGCCGCTTTTCATCACCCAGCTTCTCGGCGCCTTCAACGATAACCTGTTCAAGAACGCCATGGTGCTGTTCGTGGTGTATCAGGTCTATAATGACGAGCGGTCCGAAACCTGGTTCAGTGCGCTGGCCACCGGCATCTTCATCATCCCCTTCTTCCTGCTGTCCGCCCTGTCGGGCCAATTGGCCGACCAGCGCGACAAGGCCGTCATCATCCGCTGGGTGAAGGCAGCCGAAATCGTCATCATGACGGTCGGCGCGACCGGCCTGGCGCTGATCTGGAGCGGCATCGCCGTCCATATCCTGGCGATCCCGCTGCTGCTCGCCGCCCTGTTCGCGATGGGTATCCACTCCACCTTCTTCGGCCCGATCAAATATGCGATCCTGCCCCAGCATCTGCATGATGACGAGGTCCTGGGCGGCACCGGGCTGGTGGAAGCCGGCACCTATATCGCGATCCTGGCCGGCACCATCCTGGCCGGCATCATCCCGATCGAGGCCGCGGCCATCGGCGTGGTGGTGACCGCCTTCATCGGCTATTTTGCCAGCCGGGCCGTGCCGCCCGCCCCGTCGCTGCTCGCCAAGCAGCCGATCGACTTCCACGTCATCCGATCCTCGGTCGCGCTGGTACGGGGCACGATGCACATTCCGCGCCTCTATCTGGCGATCATGTCGATCAGCTTCTTCTGGGCCGTGGGATCGGTGCTGTTCATCCAGTTCCCGCCGCTGGTGAAGAATGTCCTGACCGCCGACAAGTCGGTTGCCAGCCTGTTCCTGGCGATCTTCTCGATCGGCATCGCGATCGGATCGATCGCGATCAACCGGCTGCTCGCCGGCCATGTCTCGGCCAAATATGCCCCCGCATCGGTGATCGGCATGGGCTGCTGCATCATCGCCTTCCATGTGGTGTGCGACCTGTGGACGCCGGCACCCGGTGGCCAGATGCTGCCGCTCGCCGGCTTCCTCGCCCATCCGATGGCGATCCCGCTGTCGCTCTGCCTGCTCGGCGTGGCGACCTTTGGCGGCATGTTCGTGGTGCCGCTCTACGCCTTCCTCACGACCACGGTCGAGAAGTGCGAGGCGGCGCGCACCGTGGCGGCCAATAATATCGTCAATTCCGGCGCCATGGTGGTCGGATCGCTGATCGCGATCGGCCTGACCCTGGCCGGCCTGGAGGTGGTCTATCAGCTGCTGCTGGTGGCGGCGATGTGCCTGCCCTGCGCCTGGCTGGCCTGGCGGCTGCACAAGGCCTGTGACGGCCCGACCTGCGGCGGCGAGCTTTAGAAGATGAAGCTGTAGAAAGCCGTGAAGAAGGCCGAAAAGCTCAGCACGAACAGCTTCCAGTCATTATCGTCGGAGACGGCAACATCACGGCGCCGACGCGCCTGCGACGACGCATCGTCCGTCAGCTGGAAGATGTGACGGGGTAGCCGCTGCCGAAAGGGGTGACGGGCGGCTTCGTTGGTGAGGACGAGGACTCGGTTTCTCATAAGGATTGGTTAACGCGATATTTACCATTAGTTCCATGGCAAATTTCGTAAAATCCGGGATGTCCCGTCGCGGGACAGACTTGACCGTATCAACAACATAATACAGCATGGCCGTGCCGATGACCGAAATGCCCAATCCCGCCCCTACCGGCACGCCTGCCCCGGCCGCTGACGAAGCGCGCCCGTTCGGCGCCGGCCCGCCCAGCGCCTTTACCCCGCCCACCCCGTGGAAGCGGCGGCTGCAGATTTTCGGCTGGATCGTGGCGGCAGGGCTGGCCCTGTTGATGCTGATCATCGCCTGGCTGGCGGTGACGGCGCCGATGTCGCGTTCGCTCCAGCCCATTGCCCCGCCCAGCATCAGCCTGATGTCGGCCGACGGCCATCTGGTCGCGCGGCGCGGCGCCATCATCGACAAGCCGGTGGAGGTGGCCAAGCTGCCCGCCCATGTGCCCCAGGCCTTCATGGCGATCGAGGATCGCCGCTTCTATGACCATTGGGGTGTCGATCCGCGCGGCATCGCCCGCGCCATGTGGCACAATATCTGGTCAGACGGATCGTCGCAGGGCGGCAGCACCATCACCCAGCAGCTGGCCAAGGGCGTATTCCTGTCCAGCGACCGGACCATGGGCCGCAAGGCGCGCGAAGCGCTGATCGCCTTCTGGCTGGAGGCCTGGCTGACCAAGGACCAGATCCTCGAACGCTACCTCTCGAACGTCTATTTCGGCGACAATGTCTATGGCCTGCGCGCCGCCTCGCTCCATTATTTCGATCGTCAGCCCGAACGGCTGACCATATCCCAGGCCGCGATGCTGGCCGGCCTGTTGAAGGCGCCATCGCGTCTCGCGCCGACCAGCAATCTGAAGGGCGCACGTGCCCGCGCCGCGCTGGTGACGCAAGCGATGGTCGAGGCCGGCTATATCAGCAAGGCCCAGCGCGATCAGCTCGCCCCGGCCCGCCTGGATGTCCGCGAGTCCCCGGATGCCACCAGCGGCACCTATTTTGCCGACTGGGTGCTGCCGGAAGCGCGCGACCGGGCCGGCGCCGTCTATGGCGCGCAGGAGGTGAAAACGACGCTCGACTGGCGCATCCAGCGCCTCGCCGAAGCCGCGATCCGGCGCGCGCCGCTGGGCGGGGCACAGGTGGCGCTGGTGGCGATGAAGCCCGACGGCAGCGTCGTCGCCATGATCGGCGGCAAGAATTACGAGAAGAGCAGCTTCAACCGCGCCGTGCAGGCCAAGCGCCAGCCCGGCTCCACCTTCAAGCTGTTCGTCTATCTCGCGGCCTTCCGCGCCGGCATGACGCCCGACGACATGATCGAGGATACGCCGATCACCACCGGCACCTATCGCCCGGCCAATCATGGCGGCAAATATCGCGGCCGCATCACGTTGCGTCAGGCCTTTGCCGCGTCGAGCAATGTGGCGGCGGTGCGCCTGACCCAGAAGGTCGGCGTCGACAATGTCATCAAGGTTGCCCGCGATCTGGGCGTTACCGCGCCGCTGACCGAAGATCTCAGCCTCGCGCTCGGCACGTCGGAAATCCCGCTGGTGGAACTGGCCGAGGCCTATGCGTCGGTGGCAGCCGGCGCCTATCCGGTGCTCGCCCATGGCCTGCCGCCCGAGGAACAGGGCTGGTTCGACCGCCTCATGAAGCGCCAGCGTCATTTCAGCGACGACCAGCTCGAAATGATCCGCGACCTCCTGTCCTCTGCCGCCAATCGCGGCACCGGCAGCGCCGCGGCGTTGCGCACCAGCACCTTTGGCAAGACCGGGACGACACAGGATAGTCGCGACGCGATTTTCGTCGGCTATGCCGGCGGCCTGGTGACGGCGGTGTGGATCGGCAATGATGACAATGCCCCGCTGCCCGGCGGCGCGGCCGGTGGCGGTGTGCCAGCACGTATTTGGCGCAATTTCATGGCCGGCGCCATCAACGAGCCGGTCGAGAAGGTGCCCGAGGAAGAGCAAGACCCCGATCTGGTCAACGCCATCGCCAATGCCAGCGTCGAAACCGGCATCGGCAATGTCGGCGTCGGCATGGATCAGGGCGGAATGACCGTCACAATCGATGGCAACCAGCTTCGCATTCCGTCCGACCAGCCTTTGCCGCTGCCGCCGCAGGGCGTGCCCCCACCGCGGATCGCGCCGACCCAGCCACAGGAAAATGAACCGCCGCAGCCATGACGGCGATTTCGATACCCCGCATTTCATGGCTTCGCGCCCACACGAACAAGCCGTAAAATTGCGTATATTATGTAATCATACCTAGTCTTAACCTACTGACAAATCTCCATTTCCCCTGCCCGTCTGATCGATGATATAGTGCGATTCCCTTCCACTTCAGAGGTCATACGATGAATGGAGCATATGGCCGAGAGGACCATTCGACGCAGAAGGCGCTCGCGGCCCGCTGGACCATAGCGGCCGAGGCCATGGAAGCCCTGGCCGGCGCGCGGTCCCTGGATGCGGTGGTCGCCGTCCTGCGCGCCTTCGCCCGCCGCGCCGTCGGCGCAGACGGTATCGCGGTCGTGCTGCGCGACGGCGACAAATGCCATTATATCGCCGAGGACGCCAAGGCGCCTTTATGGGCCGGGCAACGATTTCCGGCGGAAACCTGTGTGTCCGGCTGGGCGATGCTGAACCAGGAAACCGCGGTCATCGCCGACATATTCGACGATGTCCGGGTGCCGGTCGATGCCTATAGCCAGACCTTCGTCCGCAGCATGATCATGGTGCCGATCGGCCGGGTCGACCCGATCGCCGCCGTGGGCGCCTATTGGTCCGAGCCGGCGATGCCGACCGACAATGAGATTTCGCTGCTCGAAGCGCTGGCGCGGGCCGCGTCCACCGCACTCGAAAATGGCCGGCTCTTCAGCGCACTCGAATCCCTGAACGATCATCTGGACCAGCGCGTGCGCGAACGCACGAGCGAACTGGAAAGCGCGCAGGACAAGCTGCGGCAAATCCAGAAGATGGACGTGCTGGG
Source organism: Sphingobium sp. MP9-4 (assembly GCF_005281675.1). Lineage (NCBI taxonomy): Bacteria > Pseudomonadati > Pseudomonadota > Alphaproteobacteria > Sphingomonadales > Sphingobiaceae > Sphingobium > Sphingobium sp. MP9-4. The sequence goes on from NZ_LUFI01000002.1 coordinate 134,952, forward strand.
CCAGTTGACCGGGCATGTCGCGCACGACTTCAACAATCTGCTGACGCCGATCATCGGCGGGCTGGACCAGATCATCGCCGGCGGCCGATCCCCCGAAGCGGTAGCGCGCACCGCCAATATCGCGATGCAGGCGGCGGAAACCGCGCAGACGCTGGTCAAGCGGCTGCTCGCCTTTGGCCGTCGCCAGCCGTTGCAACCGACATCGGTCAATCTTTCCGAGACGCTGGAGAATATGCAGACCTTGCTGGTCAGCACGGTCGGCCCGCAGATCATTCTCCATGTCGACGCCGCGCCGGATGTGCCGCCGGTGCGCGCCGATCGACATCAGCTGGAACTGGCCATCCTCAACCTGGTGGTCAACGCGCGCGACGCCATGCCGAACGGCGGCCAGGTCATCATTTCTGCCGAACGGTGCAAGAGCCGCCTCCCCGTGCCACTGATCCCCGGCCAATTTGTCTGCTTGCGTATCACCGACACCGGCATTGGCATGACCCCGGCAGTCAAGGCGTCCGCGACCGAGCCCTTCTTCACGACCAAGCCGGTCGGTCATGGCACCGGGCTTGGCCTGTCGATGGCCCATGGCCTGGCCGGCCAGTTGGGCGGTGCGCTGGAAATCGTCAGTGAAGTGGGTCAGGGCACGGAAGTCCAGCTCTGGCTGCCAATCGAGAAGCAGAAGCCGGTGGCCATCGTGGCGGATGGCGATGGCGGCGAGATCGCAGCAACGCAAGGCAAGGTGCTGCTGATCGACGACAATGCCCTGGTCCGCCATGGCACGCGGGAAATGCTGACCGACCTTGGCTATGACGTGGTCGACATCGACAATGCCGAACTGGGGCTCAGCATGATCGCCGCCGACTTCCGGCCCGACATCGTCGTCACCGACCATATCATGCCCGGCATGACCGGCGCCGAACTGGCGCTGCGGCTGCGCGTCGACCATCCCGAAATCGCGTTGCTCATCATATCCGGCTATGAAGGCGTCGACCTGATCGCGCCGGATATTCCGCGCCTTTCCAAGCCCTTCCGCCGCCAGCATCTTCAGGCCAGCATCGCAGCAGCGCAGGCCCAGACCGTAGGGCGCGCCTAGAGCGCCTGCCCGGCCGCCCAGCCGCTGGCCCAGGCCCATTGGAAATTATAGCCGCCGAGCCAGCCAGTGACATCGACCGCCTCGCCAATGGCGTAGAGGCCCGGCACCTTGGCGGCTTCCATCGTCCGCGACGACAGGCCAGCGGTGGCGATTCCGCCGACCGTGACCTCCGCCTTGGCATAGCCTTCGGTGCCGGACGGGATGAAGGACCAGCCCGCCAGCCGCTCGCCAATCTGGCGCAGGGTCTTGTCGGGCAGATTGCCAAGGTCACCCTGCGTGCCGATCCGTTCGAGCAGGGCATCGGCCATGCGCTCGGGGAAGCGCTCGACCAGCACGCGCCGCAAGCCGGTGCGCGGACGATTGCGCTTTTCGGCCAGCAACCAGTCCACGCCGAGATCGGGCAGGAAATTGACGTGGATCGGCGTGCGATGTTCCCAATAGGAGGAAATCTGCAGCATCGCCGGGCCGGAGAGGCCCCGATGGGTGAAGAGCGCCGCCTCGCGGAACCGGGTCTTGTTCCAGCGCACCTCCACCTCCGCCGAGACGCCCGACAGCGACTGGAACAGCGCGTCATCCGGCCCCAAGGTGAAGGGCACCAGCGCCGGCCGGGGCTGCACCACCTTGAGATCGAACTGGCGCGCGACCTCATAGGCGAAGCCCGTAGCGCCCAATTTCGGGATGGACGGGCCACCGGTCGCCAGCACCAAAGACGGCGCCGACACGATGCGATCGCCCAGCTTGACGCGAAACAGGCCATCGCCATGGCTGATATCCGTCACCGGCTGGCCCAGCGCCATGGTCACGCCGCCGGCCGCGCATTCCTCTTCCAGCATCGCCACGACCTGCTTCGCCGATCCGTCGCAGAAGAGTTGCCCCAGCGTCTTTTCATGCCAGGCGATGCCATAGCGGCCGATCAGGGTAAGGAAATCCTGCGGCGTGTAGCGGCCCAGCGCTGATTTGGCGAAATGCGGATTGGCCGACAGATAGCGGTCGGCAGCGGTATGGATATTGGTGAAATTGCAGCGTCCGCCGCCGGAGATCAGGATCTTCTTGCCCGGTGCATCGGCATGGTCGGCCAGCAGCACCCGGCGTCCACGCTGGCCGGCGGTGGCAGCGCACATCATACCCGCGGCGCCGGCGCCCAGGATTATCGCGTCATAATCGCCCATCACCGCCCCCGCTTCATGCGCACGATGGCCTCGTCCAGCGCGGACAGGAAGCGGGATCGATCCGTCTTGGAGAAAGGCGGCGGCCCGCCGACCGGATCGCCCACGGCGCCGGCGCGCAGGTCCGCCATGATCGCCCGCACCGCGATCGCGCTGCCGATCGAAGCGCTGGTGAAGGGCTTGCCATTGGGCGCGATCACCCCCGCCTCGGCCTTGAGGCAACGGTCGGCGAGCAGGATATCAGCGGTGATGCACAGCGTATCGGCACCGGCGCGTTCGGCGATCCAGTCGTCGGCGGCGTCGAACCCGTCGCTCACCACCACGCGGTCGATCAACTCATGCGCCGGAATGCGGATCGGGCTGTTGCTGACGATGGTGACCGGCACGCCATGGCGGAAGGCAACCTTGTAGATTTCCTCCTTCACCGGGCAGGCGTCGGCATCGACCAATATGTGCATCGCCGCGCTGTCCTTTCGTTCCGGCCATTCGCGGCGGCGATAGGCGGACAGGGACAAACGCGCAATGGGCCGGGGAAACGCCCCGGCCCATCCTGTCGTCAGCGCCCGACGATTTCGAGCAGATGCGGCGGGTAGCGCTCGCCCTCCACCGGGATGGCATCGGCCGCCGCACGGATCCGGCTCAGGTCGGCGTCACTCAGTTCGACCTTGGCCGCGCCCAGATTTTCCTCCAGCCGGTGCAGCTTGGTCGTGCCGGGGATCGGCACGATCCAGGGCTTCTGCGCCAGCAGCCAGGCGATCGCGATCTGTGCCGGGGTCGCGTCCTTCTCGGCCGCGATGCCCTTGAGCAGGTCGACCAGCGCCAGGTTCTTCTCCCGCGCTTCGGCGGCAAAGCGCGGCAGGCTGTTGCGGAAATCGCCCTCGGCCAGTGCGGTATCCTTGCCGATCGCGCCGGTCAGAAAGCCCTTGCCGAGCGGGCTGTAGGGCACGAAGCCGATGCCCAGTTCCTCGCAGGTTTCAAGGATGCCGTTGGTTTCCGGGCCACGGGTCCAGAGCGAATATTCATTCTGGAGCGCGGCGACCGGCTGCACCGCATGGGCGCGGCGGACCGTCGCGGCCGACGGCTCGGACAGGCCGAAATGCCTGACCTTGCCCTCGGCGATCAGGTCCTTGACGGCTCCCGCCACATCCTCGATCGGCACGGCCGGATCGACGCGATGCTGGTAGAAAAGATCGATCACCTCGACACCCAGCCGCTTGAGCGAGGCGTCCGCCACCGCGCGGATATTGTCCGGCCGGCTGTTGAGCGCGCCAAGACCGGCGCCGATGTCGAAGCCGAACTTGGTGGCGATCACCACCTGGTCGCGCACCGGCGCCAGCGCGGCGCCGACCATTTCCTCGTTGGTATAGGGGCCATAGACCTCCGCGGTGTCGAAGAAGGTGACACCGAAGTCGACAGCTGCGCGGATCAGCTTGATCCCTTCATCCTGGCTGACGGCTGTGCCATAGCCGAAGTTGAGGCCCATGCAGCCCAGGCCAATGGCCGAAACCTCCAGCCCGCTCTTGCCCAAAAGTCGCTTTTCCATAGCGGTCACTCCGATTTGATGTCCGAACGGAAGATAGGCTGTCGCCAAGTGGCGGATTAGATCATAAAAGCGGCAAGACTTTATATCCGGAGTTCATGAATGCGGCGCGAAGAGCTGGTCGACCTCAACGCCTTCCTGATGGTCGCCGACACCGGCAATTTCACCCGAGCGGCCGCGCTGCTCGGCACGTCGCAGTCCGCGCTCAGCCATACCATAAGGCGGCTGGAAACGCGCCTGGGCGTGCGCCTGCTCACCCGCACCACCCGCAGCGTCTCCTTGACCGAGGCCGGCGATCGCCTGTCCGCCACGCTGCGCCCGGCGCTCGACAGCATCGCGACCGAACTGGCTTCGCTCGGCGACCTGCGCGAACGGCCGGCCGGTACCATCCGCATCACCGCCGCCGAACATGCCAGCAACACGGTCATCTGGCCAGCATTGCAACGGCTGTTGCCGCGCTATCCCGACATCCATGTCGAATTGAGCATCGATTCCGGCTTTGTCGACATCGTCAAGGAACGCTTCGATGCCGGCGTGCGGCTGGGCGAGGCGATCGCCAAGGATATGGTCGCCGTGCGCATCGGCCCGGACCTGCGCATGATCGTGGTCGGCGCGCCCGCCTATTTCGCCAGCCGCCCGGTGCCACGCGCACCCCAGGATCTGGCCGCGCATGACTGCATCAATCTGCGCCTGCGCAGCGCCGGCGGCCTTTATGCCTGGGAACTGGAAAAGGACGGCCATGAAATCCGGGTGCGGGTGGAGGGGCAACTGGCGTTCAACAGCATCGAGATGATCCGCCGCGCCGCCCTCGCCGGCTTCGGCCTCGCCTTCGTGATGGAGGATCAGGTGCGCGCGGATATCGACGAAGACCGGCTGATCCCGGTGCTGGAGGACTGGTGCCCGCCCTTTGCCGGTTATCATCTCTATTATCCCAGCCGCCGCCAGCCGGCCGCTGCGTTCAGCATCTTGGTCGACGCGCTGCGCTATCGCGGCCCCTAGGCCATTTTGCCGCCTTCTCCCGCAGGCATAACTGTCCTACATGGAGGGACAATGAGCGCATCCCTCTACAATAACGACATTCTTCGCCTCGCCGCGAGCATCCCGCACCACCAGCGGCTGGCCGATCCGCAGGCCAGCGTGGAAAAGCGATCGCCGACCTGCGGCTCGCGCATCACCGCCGATGTCCGCATGGCCGACGGCAGGCTCGCCGAAATGGGCCTGGACGTGAAGGCCTGCGCCCTGGGCCAGGCCTCCGCCGCGCTGATGGCGGCGCAGGCGATCGGCCTCACTGCTGACGAACTGGCAGAGGCGCGCGACAAGCTGGCCGCCTATCTGTCGGGCGAGAGCGAGGATCTGGATTTCTGGCCCGGCCTTGCAGTGCTGGCGCCGGCCCGCGGCTATCCCGCGCGCCACCCCTCGATCCGGCTTGGTTTCGAAGCGATTGCCGAAGCCGCGCGGATGGCGGACGCCTGATGCCGGTCGCCGAAACCGCCATGTCGGCCACCGACGTCCTCCTGTCCGAAGGCGTGATCCTGCTCGGCGTCGCCGTCGCCTTCGTCCTGCTGTTCCGCCGCTTCGGCCTGGGTGCGGTGCTGGGCTATCTGGTCGCCGGCGCCCTCGTCGGCCCGCAGGGGCTTGGTCTGGTCGGTGGCGCGGAATCAAAGCTAGCGATTGCAGAAATCGGCATCGTCCTGCTGCTCTTTCTCGTCGGCCTCGAACTCCATCCCGCGCGCCTGTGGCGACTGAAGCGCGACATCTTTGCGCTCGGCCTGGCACAGGTCGTTCTGTGCGGCCTCGCCCTTACCGCCATCATCTTCTATTCGACCGGCTTCACCTGGGGCGCAGCGATCGCACTCGGCTTGCCGCTCGCCCTCTCCTCGACCGCACAGGTGCTGCCCAGCCTCAAATCCAGTGGCCGCATCAACTCGCCCTTTGGCGAGAAGGTCTTCTCGATCCTGCTCTTCCAGGATCTCTCGATCGTCCCGCTGATCACCATCGTCGCCGCCCTGTCCCGCAATCCGGCAGACGCTGGCGGCCCGCCCGGATGGGTGCTGGCGGGCTATACCGTCGCCGCGATCGCCGGGCTGGTGCTGGCCGGCCGCTTCATCCTGCGGCCGTTGCTCAACCTGGTTGGTCGGCAGGGCGAGCGCGAACTGTTCGTCGCGGTCGGCCTGTTCACCGTGCTGGCCGCCGCATCGGTGATGCACAGCCTGCACCTCTCGACCGCGCTTGGCGCCTTCGTCGCCGGCGTGATGCTGGCCGATTCGCCCTATCGCCACGAGATCGAGTCCGACGTCGAACCGTTCCGTTCGATCCTGCTCGGCCTCTTCTTCCTGGCCGTCGGCATGGTGCTGGACCTGCGCGCCGTCGCCGCCAATCCCCTGTTCGTCATCGGCATGGCGGCAATGCTGGTGGCCGCCAAGACCGCGATCATCGCCCTGCTCGCCCGGCTGTTCGGCATGGCCTGGCAACAGGCGCTGAGCGCCGGCCTGCTACTCTCCCAAGGCGGTGAATTCGGCTTCGTTCTCTTCGCCCAGGCGCAGAATGCCTATCTGATCGCACCGCAGGCGGCGAGCCTGTTCAGCGCGATCGTCACCTTCTCCATGGCGACCACGCCCTTCCTGATGCTGTTTGCCCGCCGCTTCGAATTCGCCCAGCCCAAGGATCGCGACGACCTGCCGGGGCCGGAGGATGCGCCGCGCGGCAGCGCCATCATCGTGGGCTATGGCCGGTTCGGCCAGACCGTGGCCCAGATGCTGATGGGCCATGGCTTCGGCGTCGTGCTGATCGACAAGAAGCCCGCCCAGATCGAGGTGTCGAGCCGCTTCGACATGAAGGTCTATTATGGCGACGGCACGCGGATCGATCTGCTCCGCCGCGCCGGTGCCGACGAAGCCCGGCTGATCGCCTTCTGCATTGACGATCCCTCGCTGGACGGGCGCGTCTTGCAGCCCATTGCCGAGGCCTTCCCCCAGGCCGCGCTGATGGCGCGCGTGTTCGATCGTCGCCAGATCCTGGCGATGCAGGATATCGAACTGGCCGGCGTGGTGCGGGAAGTGTTCGAATCGGCCATCTGCATGGGCGTCCAGGCGATGCAGACGCTGGGTGTGCCGCCCGAAGAGGTCGAGGAAGTCGAGCGCCAATATCGCGAGAATGACGGCCAGCGGCTCGCCCTGCAGATCGAGCATGGAAATTTGCTGGCGGCCAAGGATCTGATGTATCGCCCCGGTCGGGGCATGCGCCTGCGCGCGCGCGGAGATGGAGAAGAAGCATGATCGCCATTCTGGCCGCCCTGTCGGCAGCGCTCGCTATTGCTGCCGGTGCCTTTGGCGCCCATGGCGCCGCCAGCCCGCAGGCGGCGGAGTGGCTGCGCACCGGCGGCCTCTATCAGTTGATCCATGCCGTCGCGGTCCTGACGATCATGGGCATCACGCGCGGCGGCGCCCTGTTGCTGCTGATCGGCGCGGCGATCTTTGCCGTCAGCCTCTATGCCATGGCGCTGGGGTGCCCGCGCTGGCTGGGCGCAGTGACGCCGATCGGCGGCGCGATGATGATCGGCGGCTGGTTCTGGGCCGCCTTCAACTACTGGCAGCGGGGCTGACCCAGCCACTTGCCGCCGCCGGAGGAGACGCCTAGATAATCGCCATGGCAGACCATCAGCACCATCATCATCAGGAACCCACCGGCAAGAAGCTGGCCGACGCGGCGCGGGCTACGCTGGAGGCGAAGGATGAGCAGTGGACGCCGATGCGCGCCGCCATCTTCGACGCACTGGCGGCCGAAGAAAAGCCGGCATCGGCCTATGATATCGCCGACACTGTGTCCAAGGCGCGCGGCAAGCGGGTCGCGCCCAACAGCGTCTACCGCATCCTCGACCTGTTCGTGGCGAACAATATCGCGATGCGGGTGGAAAGCGCGAACGCCTATATCGCCAACGCGCATCCCGGTTGCCATCATGACTGTATCTTCCTGGTCTGCGACAGCTGCGGCCAGGTGACGCATATCGACAATGATCCCATCACCGGATCGCTGCGGTCGGTGGCGGAAAAGGCCGGATTCGCGCCGGCGCGTCCAGTGATCGAGGTGCGCGGCACCTGTAGCGCCTGCCACTGACGGGCGGTTCATGACCATCATCGAATGGGTCGCAGCGGCGCTCGGCCTGGTCAATGTCGCGCTGGTGGCGCGCCGTTCGCTGTGGAACTATCCGTTCGGCATCGCCATGGTCGCGCTCTATTTCTTCGTCTTCTTCGAGGCGAAGCTCTACAGCGACGCGCTGCTGCAAATCTTCTTCCTGGTGATCAACGCCTATGGCTGGTGGAACTGGGTGCATAGCGAGAAGGTCGCCGACGGCGGCATAGCGGTGGCGCGCCTTAGCGTTCCGGCCCGCCTCGCCTGGATCGCGGGCACTGCGCTCGCCAGCCTGGCCTGGGGCATGGGCATGGCCCGCTTCACCGATGCCGCCGCGCCCTTCGCCGACGCCATGATCGCCGGCATGAGCGTCGCCGCGCAGATATTGCAGTCGCAGCGCAAGGTGGAAAGCTGGGTGCTGTGGGTGGCGGTCGATGCCCTTGCCACTGGCCTGTTCTGGAGCCGCGGCCTGATCGCGACGTCGATCCTCTACGCCATCTTCTTCTTCATCGCGCTATGGGGCCTGATCGCCTGGCGCCGCACGATGGACCAGGCGCCGGCATGACCCGCGGCTTCCTGCTCGGCAAGTTCATGCCGCCCCATGCCGGGCACCAGATGCTGATCGACAGTGCGCGGGCGATGGTGGATCAACTCACCATCCTGGTCTGCTGGTTGCCGGACGATCCGATCCCAGGACCGCTGCGGCTGCAATGGATGCGCGAATTGGCGCCGGGATGCCGGGTCATCGGCCATGATGCCATCGTGCCGCAGGCGCCTGAGGACTCCGACGACTTCTGGCCGATCTGGCGCGCCATCGTGGCACAGGCCCATCCCGAGCCGATCGACCTGCTGTTCGCGGGCGAAGCCTATGGGCTGCGGCTGGCGCAGGAAGTGGGCGGGCGCTTCGTGCCGCTGGGTGCCCGCATCCTGGGCGCGGACCAGGACGGACTGGGCGGCCTGTCCGCCAGTGCCGTGCGCGCCGATCCCTGGAGCCATTGGCGCTGGATCGCGCCGCCGGTCCGCGCGCATTTCACCCGGACGATCGTGCTGCATGGCGTCGAAAGCACCGGCAAGTCAGTGCTGGCCGAACGGCTCGCCCGGCGTTTCGACACGATCTGGGTGCCCGAATATGGCCGTGCCCAGGCCGAAGTTCACAGTGTCGATATGGACGAGGCCGACCTGCTGCTGATCGGTGCCGCCCAGTCCGCGACGATTGCGGCCGGCCAGCGGCTGGCGAACCGTCGCCTGTTCGCCGACACCGACGCGCTGATGACGGCGGCCTGGGCCGAGATGATGATCGGCCATGCGCCCGACGCGCTGCTCACCTACCCGAAGGCCGACCTCTATCTGCTGCTGGAACCCGATGTCGCCTGGATCGACGATGGCACGCGCATCTATGGCGACGATCCAGTGCGGGCGCGATTTGCCGATATCAGCCGGAACGTGCTGATCGACAGCGGCGTTACCTGGGCTTCGGTCGGCGGGGATTGGGACAGCCGTTTCACCCGCGCCGTTTCCCTGATTGAAGATTTGGCGCCCCCCTGCATGACGTCAGGGTTCGACTTGGCGCAGGAAAGCGAGTAGGCAGTTCCCCATGTCCAATCCGTCCACGCCGTTGCTCGACACCGTCAAGATCCCCGCCGACCTGCGCAAGCTGCAGCCCGACCAGCTCCGCCAGCTGGCCGATGAACTGCGCGCCGAAACCATCGCCGCCGTCGGCGTGACCGGCGGCCATCTCGGGTCGGGCCTGGGTGTCGTGGAACTGACCACCGCCATCCATTATGTGTTCGACACGCCCAACGACAAGCTGGTCTGGGACGTGGGCCATCAATGCTATCCGCACAAGATATTGACCGGCCGGCGCGACCGCATCCGCACCCTGCGCCAGGGCGGCGGCCTCAGCGGTTTCACCAAGCGCGCCGAATCCGAATATGACCCGTTCGGCGCGGCGCACAGCTCGACCTCGATCAGCGCGGCGCTCGGCTTTGCCGTCGCCAACAAGATGCAGGACAAGCCGGGCAAGGGCATCGCCGTGATCGGCGACGGCGCCATGTCGGCCGGCATGGCCTATGAGGCGATGAACAATGCACGCGAGGCGGGCAACCGTCTGGTCGTCATCCTCAACGACAATGACATGTCGATCGCGCCCCCGGTCGGTGGCCTGTCCGCCTATCTCGCCCGGCTGGTGTCGAGCCGCGAGTTTCTGGGCCTGCGCGACATGGCCAAGAAGCTGGCGCGCAAGCTGCCCCGCCCGCTGCACAAGGCGGCCAAGAAGACCGACGAGTTTGCCCGCGGCATGGCGACCGGCGGCACTCTGTTCGAGGAACTGGGCTTCTATTATGTCGGCCCGATCGACGGCCATAATCTCGAACATCTGATCCCGGTGCTGGAGAATGTCCGCGATGCGGCCGAAGGACCGTGCCTGATCCATGTCGTGACCCAGAAGGGCAAGGGCTATGGCCCGGCCGAAGCGGCCGCCGACAAATATCATGGCGTGCAGAAATTCGACGTCATCACCGGCACCCAGGCCAAGGCCCCTCCGGGTCCGCCCAGCTACACCAATGTCTTCGCCCAGGCGCTGATCGCCGAAGCGCAGCGCGACCCGCGCGTCTGCGCGATCACCGCCGCCATGCCGTCGGGCACAGGGCTCGACAAGTTCGAGTTGGCCTTCCCTGACCGGACCTTCGACGTCGGCATCGCCGAACAGCATGCCGTGACCTTCGCGGCGGGCCTCGCGGCGCAAGGGATGCGGCCCTTCTGCGCTATCTATTCGACCTTCCTGCAGCGCGCCTATGACCAGGTGGTGCATGATGTCGCCATCCAGAACCTGCCCGTGCGCTTCGCCATCGACCGCGCCGGTCTGGTCGGCGCCGACGGCTCCACCCATGCCGGCAGCTTCGACGTCACCTATCTCGCCAGCCTGCCGAATTTCGTCGTGATGGCCGCGGCCGACGAGGCGGAACTGACGCACATGGTCCATACCTGCGCCGTGCATGACAGCGGGCCGATCGCGGTGCGCTATCCGCGCGGCAACGGCACCGGCGTCGCCATGCCGGAGGTCCCCGAAGCGCTGGAGATCGGCAAGGGCCGCGTCGTGCGCGAAGGGCGCCAGGTCGCGATCCTGTCGCTCGGCACCCGGCTGGAAGAAGCGATGAAGGCCGCCGACACGCTGGAGGCCAAGGGCCTGTCGGCCTCGGTCGTCGACCTGCGCTTCGCCAAGCCGCTGGACGAGGCGCTGATCCGCCGGATGCTGACCACCCATGAGGTGGCGGTGACGATCGAGGAAGGATCGATCGGCGGTCTGGGCGCCCATGTCCTCACGCTGGCGAGCGATCTTGGCCTAACCGACAATGGCCTCAAGATCCGCACCATGCGCCTGCCCGACATCTTCCAGGATCAGGACAAGCCCGAACAGCAATATGCCGATGCGCGGCTGGATGCCGATGCGATCGTCGACACGGTGCTGACGGCGCTGCGCCACAACAGCGCCGGCGTGGAGGAAGCACGGGCCTGAAGGTCCGCGCTGGACCTCCTCACCCAACTGCCCTAGCCTGCCTTCCGCTGGACCATGTCCGGGAGAAGGCGGTTGGGCAGAGCATTGCCGGGTCGACATCATCGCTGGCTGCTGCTCCTGCCGCTGCTAGCTGCCTGTTCGGAGAAACAGGTGGTAGAACCGCCGCCGCGCGCCAATGATCCCGTGCCGGCAACCAGCGCATCTTCCATCATCAGCGTTCCGGTGGAAATCGACCGCGCCCTGATTGCCCAGGCGATCGAACGCGCCATGCCGCGACAGCTGTGGCGCATCGACCGGCCAGGCACGCGCTGCGTCCAGCCCAAGCGGGTCAAATTGTTCGGCAAGCAGATCAAGGTGACGCCGCCGATCGACTGCCACATCATCGGTGAAGTCACGCGCGGACCGATCCGCCTGCGCGGCAATGGCCGCGACCTGATCGCTGACATCCCGATCCATGCGCAGGTCAGCGCGCGCGACGTTGCCGGATTGCTGAAGGGCGAGACGGCCACCGGCGACGCCATGGCCCATGCCCGGATTCAGCTCGGCATCGATGACCAGTGGCGCCCTCACGGCACGCTGAAGCTCAGCTATGACTGGACCCAGACGCCCGGCATCGATTTCCTCGGCCAGCGCATCACCTTCGCCGACAAGGTGGATCGCAAGATCGCGCCCGTTGTCCGCGACCTCGAACGGCAATTGCCGCGCGAACTGGCCAAGGTCGACCTGCGCAGCAAGATCGAGCGGCTGTGGCGCGCGGCCTTCACCAGCCTTTCGCTCAACGACCATGATCCGCCGGTATGGATGCGCATCACCCCGCAACGCTTCCTGTTCGACGGTTATGGCAACAGCGGCGCCCAACTGCGCTTCCGGCTGGGGATAGAGGCGCTGACCGAAACCGTGGTCGGTGACCGACCGGTCGATCCGCAGCCGACCGGACTGCCACCGCCCGCGCGTGCGCCGATCAATGACGCGCTGCATTTCTTCCTGCCGGTGCGGGCCGATTATGCGCAGCTGGAGCCGGTGATCCTGCGCGCCCTGCACAAGCGCGCCGTGCGCCCGTTCGACCTGCCCAAGCTGGGCCCCATCATCGCCCGGTTCGACAAGCTGACCGCCTATGGCACGACGGGCAACCGCATTGCGGTGGGCGTCACGCTCGCGGCGCGTCCGGCAAGCGGCAAGGTAGGAGACACCCATGGCACCGTCTGGCTGACCGCCCGCCCCGTCAACCAGCCCAATTCTGCGCTGGTCCATTTCGAGGATCTGCAGGTGACCGGCACCAGCGACGGCATTGGCGGCGACATCCTGATCGCGCTGGCCGGCAGCCCGGCCTTTTCCAGCGTCATCGCTGGCGCGCTCAGCCAGAATTTCACCCATGATCTGGAGGAGTTGAAGGGCAAGATCCGGCGCGCCATCGGCGACCGCAAAACCCCGCATTTCCGCATCCGCACCAATTTGGACAGCACGGAAATCGGCCAGATAAGCGCCCATGGCCAGGGCCTGTATCTGCCGGTGCGGGCGACCGGACGAGCCTCGATCCGCTACGCCGGCGGGCCACTATAGAGCAACCATATAGTTGCATATTCCTGGCATGAGGCGCATATAGGCAATCAGGAGGTTGCCTATCATGACCGACAGCATCATCAAGACGATCGACATCGCCGCGCCGGTAGAGCGGGTATGGGACGCCCTGACCGACCATGCGCAATTCGGCACCTGGTTCCAGGTCGCGCTCGACCAGCCCTTTGCCATCGGCCAGCCCTCGACCGGGCATATGACCTATCCGGGCTATGAGGCATATCGCTGGGAAGCGCGGGTCGTGGCGATCGAGCCGATGACCCGTTTTGCCTATGAATGGCCTGCGACCGGCGGCGACAAGGCGCTGATGGAGAGCGGCGTGCCGGTGCCCGAATGGACGCTGGTGGAATTCGTGCTGGAGCCGATCGACGGCGGCACGCGCCTGACCGTGACAGAAAGCGGGTTTGATGCGGTGCCCGAACCGCGCCGGACCAATGTCATGCGCGACAATGACGGCGGCTGGGCGGAACAGGTGAAGAATATCCGCGACCATGTCACCGGCTGAGATTTTCGCGGCACTGGGTGATCCCACGCGCCTCAGCCTCATCGCGCGGCTGGGCGACGGCAATGGCCGGTCGATCGTGCAACTGGGCGAAGGCCTGCCGATCAGCCGTCAGGCGGTGGCCAAGCATCTGGATGTACTGCACGGCGCCGGGCTGGTGCGCAGGCGCAAGCAAGGGCGGGAAGTGCATTTCGCGCTACGCCGGGAGGCGGTTGCGGCGGCGCAGGACTGGCTCGGCCGGGTCGGCGCGCAATGGGATGGCACGCTCGCCCGGCTCAAGGCCCTCGTGGAAGGGGACGATCAGACGCCCCCCTCCCCCTAGATTATTGCTGCGGCGGGGTCGTCTGCGTGCCGGTGGCGGCGCGGGCGTCCTGGCCGTCGCCTTCCGGCGCAGCGATGATGTCGCGGGTGGTCGCGCCCTTGTCGACCACTTCGGTGCCCGGATCACCCGCCTGCGAGCGGATACCGGCAGCGGCGGTGCCACGGCCGGCCGAGTTCAGCGCCGCGCTTTCCGATGCGCTGCGCGGGGCCGGACCGCCGAACAGCGCTTCCTGTGCGGCGCGGCTCGAATCGACCGTGGCAGCAGCCGGGGTGCCCGGCGCGGGCGGGACCAGCGCGAAATCAGGCGGCACGACCAGCGGCGCCTGGCGCGTCACAGCGAACTCGTCGGGACGGCCACGATTGAGCAGGCCGTTACCACCGCCGCCGCACGCCGACAGGGTTGCAACAAGGCCGGCGGCGAGGATCAGTTTACGCATTACTTCAGGGTCTCCGTCTTTGCGCCCTTCTCGCGCAGCAGCAGCGCCCGCGCAAGCAGGATCAGCACGCCGAACGTGATGGCCGCGTCGGCCAGGTTGAAAATCAGGAAGGGCCGCCATTCGCCGAAATGCAGGTCGGCATAGTCGACGACATAGCCCAGCCGCATCCGGTCGACGATATTGCCGATCGCGCCGCCCAGCACCAGGCCGAGCGCCGCGACGTCAGACCGCGCCTTTTCGCGCCACATCCACACACCCACGAAGCCGGCGATCAACATGGTCATGCCGACCAGCATCCAGCGCATCGTGTCGTTGTCGGCATGGAAGAAACCCATCGAGACGCCGCGATTTTCCAGCCAGCGCAGGCGGAAGAAGGGCAATATCTCGATCCCCGCATCCGCCCGGCTCTGCAGCGCGAGCGGATAGGTGACGGTATATTTGACCAGTTGGTCGAGCGCGAGGGTGACGATCGCGACCGTCAGCCCCAGCGGGCGGTGATTGATGGCACTCATGCCTTCAATACCTCGTCACAGCGGTTGCACAGCGTGCCGTCTTCCTCGACCTCGGGCAGCAGGCGCCAGCAGCGGCCGCACTTGTGCCACTCGCTGGGCTTGACGATGATGCCGTCGCCCACGCCCATCTCGATCCGGGCGACGATGGCGATTTCGGCGAAGTTCACACCGTCGCTGGGCAGCAATTCGCCCATGGTGACGTCGGCCTCCAGGCTGGAGCGGATCACCTTTTCGCGGCGGAAGGGTTCGATCGCCTCGTTGACCTGCTCGCGCTGGTCGCGCAGTTCCGCCCATTTGTCGTTCAGATGGCTGTCGATCCAGCGATGGTCGACCTCCGGCCATTCCAGGAAATGGACGCTATCCTCGTCACTTGGGAAGCGGCTCTGCCACACTTCCTCAGCGGTGAAGGGGATGATCGGCGCGACATAGCGGACCAGCGCGTGGAACAGCGTATCGAGCAAGGTGCGATAGGCGCGACGCTTGGGGTCCGACTTCGCATCGCAATAGAGGCAGTCCTTCCGGATGTCGAAGAAGAAGGCCGACAGGTCGCTGTTCGCGAAGTCGAAGATCGCGCGGGTGTAGCGGCTGAATTCCAGCCAGTTCTCGCTCTTCGCCGCCTTGTCGACCACCGCGCGCAGTTCCGCGTCGAGCTGGGCCAGACGGTGGAGCATATAGCGCTCCAGCTCCGGCATCTCGGCATAGGACACCGCCTCGCTCTCATCATAGTCGGACAGGGCGCCGAGCATGTAGCGGAAGGTGTTGCGCAGCTTGCGATAGGCATCGGACGAACCGGCCAGCACTTCCTTGCCGATGCGGACGTCATCGAAATAGTCGGTGCTGGCGACCCAGACGCGCAGGATATCGGCACCGCTTTCGGCCATGATCTTGAGCGGATCGACGACATTGCCAAGGCTCTTGGACATCTTCTTGCCCGAACCGTCGAGCGCGAAGCCATGGGTCAGCACCGCCTTGTAGGGGGCCTGGCCACGGGTGCCGCAGCTTTCCAGCAGCGAGGACTGGAACCAGCCGCGATGCTGGTCCGACCCTTCAATATAGAGGTCGGCGCGGGTGCCCTCGCCATAGCGGCCCTCGACCACGAAGCTGTGGGTCGAGCCGCTGTCGAACCAGACGTCGAGAATGTCGTTCACGACCTCATAGTCATTGAGGTCATAATCGGGGCCGAGCAGCGCCTGATGATCGGCGCCGAACCAGGCATCCGCACCGGCACCCTTGAACGCTTCGATGATGCGGGCATTGACTGCCGGATCAACAAGATAGTCGCCAGTCTTGCGATGGACATAGAGCGCGATCGGCACGCCCCAGGCGCGCTGGCGGCTGATCACCCAGTCGGGGCGGCCTTCCACCATCGAACGGATGCGGTTGGTCGAACGCTCGGGCACCCAGCGCGTATGCTCGATCGCATCGAGCGCGATCTCGCGCAGGGTCGGGCCGTTGCCGGTGACGATCGGGGTCGGCATCACGCCGCCATCGACATCGGCAATCCCGCCTTCCTGTGGCTTGTCCATCGGGATGAACCATTGCGGGGTGCAGCGGAAGATGATCTTCGCCTTGGAGCGCCAGCTATGCGGATAGCTGTGCTTGAAATCGTCCGATGCGGCGAGCAGCGCGCCCGCTTCGCGCAGGTCGGTACAGATCGGGCCATCCTTGCCGACGAATTTGGGGTTGATGACCGACCCCTGCCCGCCCAGCCACAGCCAGTCGGCGCGATATTTGCCGTCGCCCTCGACCGCGAAGACGGGGTTCAGGCCGTTCGCCTTGCAGAGCGCAAAGTCATCCTCGCCATGGTCGGGCGCCATATGGACAAGGCCGGTGCCCGCGTCGGTCGTGACGAAATCGCCCGCTAGCAACGGACGCGGCTTGGCGAAGAAGCCGCCCAGCGCGTGCATCGGGTGACGCGCGACGGCGCCGGCGAGTTGCGAACCCTTGATCGTACCTTGGACATGAAACGTACGATCGAACCGCTCTTCAAAGGCAGCGATCAGAGGAGTGGCGATCAAATAGAAACCGCGCTCCTTAATGATCGGCATCGGTTCTCCGGGGCGGAGAACTGCTGCTTCACCTTCAAAGAGTTTGCCGATCGAGTACTCAATCTCCGGCCCATAGGCCAAAGCCTGGTTGACCGGGATCGTCCAGGGCGTCGTCGTCCAGATCACCGCATGGGCGCCGACCAGTTCGGGCGCATTCGGCGCTTCCATGATCTCGAACGCCACGTCGATCTGGGTCGAGGTGATGTCCTCATATTCCACTTCCGCCTCGGCCAGCGCGGTCTTTTCGACCGGGGACCACATGACGGGCTTGGCGCCGCGATAGAGCTGACCGCTTTCCGCGAACTTCAGCAGTTCGCCGACGATCGTCGCCTCGGCATCAAACTTCATGGTCAGATAGGGATCGGCCCAGTCGCCCATCACGCCCAGGCGCTTGAACTGCTCCTTCTGCACGTCCACCCACTTGTCGGCATAGGCGCGGCACTGGGCGCGGAACTCGGACGCGGGCACCTCGTCCTTGTTCAGCTTCTTCTTGCGATATTCCTCCTCGATCTTCCATTCGATCGGAAGGCCGTGGCAGTCCCAGCCGGGCACATAAGGTGCATCCTTGCCGAGCAGCGACTGGCTGCGGACGATGATGTCCTTCAAGACCTTGTTCATCGCATGGCCCATATGGATGTCGCCATTGGCGTAGGGCGGGCCATCATGCAGGATGAAGCGTTCGCGGCCGGCGCGCTTCTCGCGCAGCTTGCCGTAAAGGTCCATCGCCGCCCAGCGCGCGGCAATCGCCGGTTCCTTCTGCGCGAGGCCGGCCTTCATCGGAAAGTCGGTGACGGGAAGGAAGACGGTGCTTTTATAATCGGGCTGGTCGGTCATCGAATGTCCGTGCAAGTTTATGAATCCGTTCGCCCTGAGCGAAGTCGAAGGGCCGGCCCGAGGGAAGCGAGGGCTCTAACCGGGCCTCGGCTCCGCTCGGCCGCGTGTCTCGACTTCGCTCGACACGAACGGGAAAAGTGGAAGCGTCGCCCTACGCGAGGTAAGGCGTTCCCGCAAGGATTTGCCGTGCGTCGTCGCAGTCGCGTGCGATCTGCGCGATCAGCGGGTCGAGGCCGTCATATTTCGCCTCCGGCCGGAGATAGTGGATCAACTGCACCTCGATGCTCTGGTCATAGAGGCTTTCGGCGAAATCGAAGAAATGCGGCTCCAGCAGCAGCTTGGGCGGATCGAAGGTCGGGCGGATGCCCAGATTGGCGGCGCCGTCCAGCACCCGGCCATCGGCCAGCCGCCCGCGCACGGCATAAATGCCGAAGGCCGGGCGCAGATAGGGGCCAAGGTCGATATTGGCGGTCGGGAAGCCGATGGTGCGGCCCAGCTTGTCGCCATGCTGGACCAAGCCCTGGATCGTGAAGGGACGCGTCAGCAAGCGGGTGGCAGTGGCGCAATCGCCCGCCTGCAATGCGGCACGGATGCGGCTGGAGCTGATAACCCCTTCCGCGTCCATGACCGGCGCGACCGCCTCGGCCGACAGGCCCAGTTCGCCGAAGCTGGCGACGGTGCCGCTGCGCCCCTTGCCGAAGGTGAAATCCTCGCCCGTGACCACAGCGGCGACGCCCAGTTGCTCCATCAGCAAACGGACATAGCCGGCCGGGTCGAGCGCGGCGAGTTCACGGGTGAAGTCGAACACCAGCATCGCGTCGGCCCCGGCGGCGGCGAACAGCGCCTGGCGCTGGTCCAGCGTGGTCAGGCGAAAGGGCGGCGTATCGGGCTGGAACAGGCGCATCGGATGCGGATCGAAGGTGGCGACGATCGCCGGCCGCCCCTCCGCCCGCGCACGCGCGATCGCGCGGCCGACCACCGCCTGATGGCCGGCATGAAAGCCGTCGAAATTGCCAAGCGCCATGACACCGCCGCGCAGATGCGCAGGGATCGGGGCATTGCTGGTAAGCCGCTCCATGGCCGGGGCTATAGGGTGACGCACAGGGCGTGGCAATTGGCGATCACCACCTCCCGTTCGGGCTGAGCGAAGTCGAAGCCTTGCACTGAGCGGAGCGAAGTGCACCTCAACGCCAAACTTAACTGGAGGGGGGCGTCTCGCTGCGCTCGACGGGCCCCTTCGACTTCGCTCAGGGCGAACGGAAGGAAAGTTTATGGCTTCCGCCCGAACGTCACAAAGCTGTAGGCCGGCCGCCCGTCCAGCGCGGGATGATCCGCACGCGCCGTCTCGCGCCAGCCCGCCGGATCGGGATAGGCGATATGGGTGTCGCCTTCGGCGTCGACATGCACCTCGGTCAGTTCGATCCGGTCGGCCCGGTCGAGGAACAGGCGATAGATTTCCGCGCCGCCGATCACCATCAGCACCGGCGCGTCGGCCAGCGCGATCGCCGCGTCGACATCATGGGCGACCTCCGCCCCCTCGCCCGTCCAGTCCCGGTCGCGGGTCAGCACTATATGGCGACGGCCGGGCAGCAGGCCGGGCAGGCTGTCGAATGTCTTGCGCCCCATCAGCATCGGATGGCCGGCGGTCAGCGCCTTGAAATGCCTGAGGTCGGCCGGCAGCCGCCAGGGCAGATCGCCATCCCGGCCGATCACGCCATTGTCGGCGCGGGCCAGGATCAGGACGATGTCGGGCTGCTCGCTCATGATCGCGCTTCCTCCGCCAAAAAATTTCGTCATTCCCGCAGGCGGGAATCCATCACCGAACCAAGCCAATAGGGCGAACGCGCGAGATGGATCCCCGCCTTCGCGGGGATGACGACGTGAATAGATTAAAGCGACAACCGCGTCACATGCCCCATCTTGCGGCCCGGACGCGCCTCATGCTTGCCATAGAGGTGAAGGTGATTTTCCGGGTCGGACAGGATCGCCAGCCATTCCGCCGCATCGTCGCCGATCAGGTTACGCATCTCGACCTGCCGGGCGGCCAGGCCCGTATCGCCAAGCGGCAGGCCGCAGATCGCACGAACATGGTTCTCGAACTGGCTGGTGAGCGCGCCTTCGGTCGTCCAGTGGCCGCTATTATGGACGCGCGGCGCCATTTCGTTGAACACCGGGCCGTCGGCGCTGGCAAAGAATTCCAGCGTCAGCACGCCGACATAGTCGAGCGCATCGGCGACCTGCTTGGCCAGCGCGCGGGCGGCGGGCAACTGCCCCTCGATCAGCGAGCCGGCCGGCACGGTCGAAGTGGCGAGGATGCCGTCGACATGGACGTTGGCGGCCGAATCCCAGAAGCACACCGCGCCATCGGCGCCGCGCACCAGGATCACCGAATATTCCTGATCGAAGGTGACGAAGCCTTCAAGGATCGCGGGCTGGCGGCCGATCGCATTCCAGGCGCCGACCGCGTCGCCCGGCTCGTTGATCCGGGCCTGGCCCTTGCCGTCATAGCCCATGCGGTTCGTCTTGAGGATCGCGCGGCTGCCGATCGTTTCGATCGCGGTTTCCAGATCGTCCAGGCTGTCGACCGGCGCGAACGGCGCGGTCAGGCCGCCCAGATCGGCGACGAAACGCTTTTCGGCCAGACGATCCTGCGCGACGCGCAGCGCACCGGCGCCGGGACGGACCAGCCCATGGCTCGCCAGCACCTCAACCGCCGACGGATCGATATTCTCGAACTCATAGGTGACGACGTCCACGCCCTCGGCAAAGGCGGCGAGCGCGGCGGCATCCTCATAGGCGCCCTGGGTCCAGCTCGGCGAGACATCGGCGGCGGGGCCGCTTTCCTCTGGCGCGTAGATATGGGTCCGATAGCCAAGCTGGGCCGCGGCCATGGCGATCATCCGGCCAAGCTGGCCGCCGCCAAGGATGCCGATGGTGGCGCCGGGGGCAATGGTCGTCATGATCGGGATCAGTCCTCGACGGTTTCGGCGACGGCGTCGGTCTGGCGCGCGCGCCAGGCGTCCAGCCGCTGCGCCAGCGCATCGTCATGCGTCGCCAGGATCGACGCGGCGAGCAGGCCCGCATTGATCGCGCCGGGCTTGCCGATGGCCAGCGTGCCGACCGGGATGCCGCCGGGCATCTGGACGATGGAGAGCAGCGAATCCATGCCCTTCAATGCCTTGGACTCCACCGGCACGCCCAGCACCGGCAGGCGGGTCATCGATGCGGCCATGCCGGGCAGATGGGCGGCCCCGCCGGCACCGGCGATGATGACCTTGAGGCCGCGGCCGGCGGCACTGGTGGCATAATCATAGAGGCGCTGCGGGGTGCGATGGGCGGACACGACCTTGCACTCATGGGCGACGCCCAGCGCTTCCAGCGTCTCGGCGGCATGACGCATCGTCTCCCAGTCGGAGCGCGAGCCCATGATGATGCCGACTTCCACTGCCCCGCTCATAATTTGCTTCCCCTGATGGGGCGGCCCGCCGGCCTGCCCGGAAAGCAAAGCCCCTTAGCGGCCGGGCCGCCAAGGGGCAATGCTATTCCTCCCCTTCAGGGGAGGTCGCAGGCCAAAGGCCTGACGGAGGGGCAGGTGCCGCCTGACACAGGGGAAGAAGAGAAGCGCAAGAGGGCGCGTGCCCCTCCACCACGCCGCTTCGCGCCCCCCCCCCCGTGCCGGGGAGGATCAGCGTTCCGACAGATAATAGCGATCGGTCGCGGTCAGATCGTCGGCCAGTTCATAGACGATCGGCTGGCCGGTCGGGATTTCCAGCTCGGTGATCTCGTCATCGGGGATGTTCGACAGATGCTTGACCAGCGCGCGCAGCGAATTGCCATGGGCGGAGATCAGCACGCGCTTGCCGGCGCGCAGTTCCGGCGCAATGCGGCCTTCCCAATAGGGCAGCACGCGGGCGATCGTGTCCTTCAGGCTCTCGGTCGACGGGATGGCGATGCCGTCATAGCGGCGGTCCTTCGACAGGTCGAACTCGCTGCCCGCTTCCAGCACCGGCGGCGGAATGTCGAAGCTGCGGCGCCAGATCTTGACCTGATCGTCGCCATGCTTGGCCGCGGTCTCGGCCTTGTTGAGGCCGGTGAGGCCGCCATAATGGCGCTCGTTGAGGCGCCAGTCCTTCTCGACCGGCAGCCACAGCCGGGTCATTTCCTCCAGCGCCAGGTTCAGCGTCTTGATCGCGCGAGTCTGGAGCGAGGTGAAGCACTGGTCGAAATCCAGCCCCTTTTCCTTCATCAGCCGGCCGGCGGCGCGCGCCTCTTCCGCGCCCTTTTCCGTCACGTCGACATCCCACCAGCCGGTGAAGCGGTTTTCCAGGTTCCAGGTCGACTGACCATGGCGGATGAGGACGAGCGTGGGCATCGGGCGTGTCTCCTGCACGATAGGGGCGAAAGATGCGCCTGCCATAGCGGGCAAAATTATGCGCGCAAGCTTGTCGCGGGTCAGGACAAGCCCACATTGCAGTCAAACCGGCGATGCGATAGCTCGGGACGACCAACGGAAAAGGAACGGCGATTTGGCATTTGTGAAGGGCGCGTGGCGCATCCTGGTCGCGATCAAGGACGGACTGGTGCTCCTGTTCCTCCTGCTCTTCTTCGGGCTGCTCTATGCCGCCCTGTCCTTCTCGCCCAAGCCGGCCAAGCCGATCGGCAGCGGCGCGCTGTTGCTGGACCTGGACGGCAGCATCGTCGAACAACCGGCCGAGGTCAGCGCCACCGCCATCCTGTCGGGCTCGGGCGACCAGGCGAAGGAATATCGCCTGTCCGACATATTGACCGCGCTCGACGCCGCCCGCACCGACGACAAGGTGAAGGCGGTCGTGCTCGACCTCGACGATTTCACCGGCGGCGGTCAGGTCGCCATCGCCCGCGTCGGCAAGGCGCTGGACGCGGTGCGCGCCGCCAAGAAGCCGGTCTTCGCCTTTGCCACCCTCTATAGCGACGACAGTTACCAGCTCGCGGCCCATGCCAGCGAAGCCTGGGTCGACCCGATGGGCGGCGTCGCCATCGCCGGACGCGGCGGCTCCGGCCTCTATTATAAGGGGCTGATCGACAAGCTGGGCGTCAACACCCATGTCTATCGCGTCGGCACCTACAAGAGCTTCGTCGAACCCTATATCCGCGCCGACCAGTCGCCCGCGGCCAAGCAGGCCAATCAGGAACTGGCTGGCGCGCTGTGGCAGAACTGGCAGGATGACGTGACCAAGGCGCGCCCGAAGGCCAAGGTCGCGGCCTACGCCGCCGATCCCGCCACCGCCGCCAGCGCTGCCGGCGGCGACATGGCCAAGGCTGCGCTGGCCGCCGGGCTGGTCGACCAGCTGGGCGATCAGGAAGCCTTTGAAGAGCGCGTGGCCAAGGTTGCGGGCGATCCATCCGACAAGGACGAGACCGATTATGCCGCGATCGACTATGCCGCCTATGTGAAGGCCAGGAAGCCCGCCAATGACGGGCAGATCGGCGTGCTGACCGTGGCCGGCGACATTGTCGATGGCGAGGCCGGCCCCGGCACCGCGGCGGGCGACACGATTTCCGACCTGCTGCTCAAGGCACTGGACGAGAAGGACTTGAAGGCCCTGGTCGTGCGCGTCGATTCGCCGGGCGGATCGGTGCAGGCGTCGGAGAAGATCCGCCGTGCCATCATGGAGGCCAAGTCCGGCGGCCTGCCGATCGTCGTGTCGATGGGCAATGTCGCGGCAAGCGGCGGCTATTGGGTCTCGACCCCGGCCGACATCGTCTTTGCCGAACCCGATACCATCACCGGATCGATCGGCGTGTTCGGCATCATTCCGAGCTTCGAGGGCACGCTGGCCAAGATGGGCATCACCACCGACGGCGTGCGCACCACGCCTTTGTCGGGCCAGCCCGACATCGCCGGCGGCACCACGCCGCAATTCGACCAGATCATGCAGATGGGGGTCGAGGATATCTATCGCCGGTTCGTCGGCCTGGTCGCACAGGCGCGGCACAAGACGCCGGCGCAGATCGACACCATCGCCCAGGGCCGCGTCTGGGACGGCGGCACCGCCCGCCAGATCGGCCTCATTGACCGGTTCGGCGACCTCAATGACGCGATCGCCGAAGCCGCGCGCCGCGCCAAGATCGATCCGGCCAAGGCCAAGCCCTACTGGATCGAGAAGCAGCCGGACAAGTTCGCCGAGTTCATCCAGTCGATCGCCGACCGCGAGAAGGACGATGCCGGCGCCCCGCGCGACCTGATCGGTCGCGAAGCGAAGCTGCAGCAGCGTTGGGCGCTGCAGGCCGTCGCCGATGTGCGCCGGCTGGTGAGCGGCGCGGGCGTGCGCGCCGACTGCCTGGAATGCCGCGGCTATGGCGCGCCCAGGCCTGCAAGCCAGGCGGATGCGCGCGGATGGCTGGCGTTGCTGGGATCAGCCTGGCACTGACGCCAGGCCGTCACTTCCGCCCGAACAATTTCTCGATATCGCCATGGCCGAGCTTCACCCAGGTGGGCCGGCCATGATTGCATTGGCCAGATCGCGGGGTCACCTCCATTTCGCGCAGCAGGGCGTTCATTTCCGCGACGCTCAGGATACGACCGGCGCGGACCGAGCCGTGGCAGGCCATGGTCGCCGCGACCAGATCGAGCCGTTCCTTGAGCGACAAGGCGCTGTCATAGGCGGCAAGATCATCGGCAAGGTCGGAGACCAGCCCCTGCACATCGCCCTGCCCCAGCATCGCCGGAGTGGCGCGCACCAGCATGGCGGAGGGGCCGAAGCGCTCCAGTTCCAGGCCGAATTCCTTGAGTTCGGCGACCCGCGCCTCCAGCCGGTCGCAGGCCGGCTCGTCCAGTTCGACCACCTCGGGCAGCAGCAGTGCCTGGGACGCGACGCCCTGCCCCTCCATCGCCCGGCGCATCCGTTCCAGCGTCAGCCGCTCATGCGCGGCATGCTGATCGACGATGACCAACCCATCCTCGGCCTCGGCGACGATATAGGTGCGGGCTACCTGGCCGCGCGCGACGCCCAGCGGGAAGCTGTGCCCTTCGGGTGCGGGCGCGGCGGCGGGCTCCGCGCGCGCCTGGGGCGGCGGGGTCAGGAAATTCGGCCGTCGATCCCCTACCCCCTGATAGCTGGCGGGCGAGGATGGCGCGAACTGGCTGTAGCTGGGCGGCGCATAGGGCGTGGCCGCCGCCTCGAAGATCGGCATGGCACCGATCGGCGTGGGCGACAGCGGTTCGGGCCGCCAGGCGTTGAGCGCGGCGGGATCGGCATGCTGCACGGCGCGAAAGCCCTCGGCATCAAGCGCGCGGCGCAGGCCTGAGACGATCATGCCGCGAATCAGCGCCGGGTCGCGGAAACGCACCTCGGTCTTGGCGGGGTGGACATTGACGTCCACCTCCAGCGGCGGGACGTCGAGGAACAGGGCGACCACCGGATGGCGATCGCGCGCCAGCATGTCGGCATAGGCGCCGCGCAGCGCGCCGATCAGCAGCCGATCACGGACCGGGCGGCCATTGACGAACAGATATTGATGATCGCCAACGCCCCGATTGTAGGTCGGCAGCGAGGCGACGCCGGAAAGTTGCACCCCGTCCCGCTCCAGGCTGACGATCACATGATTGTCGGCCAGCTGCCGGTCGGTGAGCGCGGCGACCCGCTCCTCGCGCGCCTCGCCCGCCTGCACGCCCAGCACGCGGCGGCCGTCATGCTCGACCGAGAAGGCGACCGACGGATGCGCCATGGCGAGGCGGCGCATGACGTCGAGGCAGGCGGCATATTCCGACTTGGCCGAGCGCAGGAATTTGCGCCGCGCGGGCACCCTGGCGAAGAGCTGGTCGACGGTAACGCGGGTGCCGGGTGGCAGTGCGGCCGGCCCTTCGGCCACCAGCACGCCATTGTCGACGGTGCGGTTCCAGCCATCGGCACCGCGCGGCCGGCTGTCGATCGACAGGCGCGCGACCGACGCGATCGAGGGCAGCGCCTCGCCCCGGAAACCGAGCGTCGCGACATTCTCGATCGCGTCGTCGGGCATCTTGGATGTGGCATGGCGCTCCAGCGCCAGGGCCATGTCCTGCGAATCCATGCCGCAGCCGTCATCGCTGACCTCGATCCGGTCGAGCCCGCCGCTCGACAGGCGCACGGCGATGCGCGTCGCGCCGGCATCCAGCGCGTTTTCGACGATTTCCTTGAGCGCGCTGGCGGGTCTTTCGACCACTTCGCCTGCGGCAATGCGATTGACCAGATGTTCGGGCAGACGGCGTATTGACATTGATTAGTGACTAGCCCAAGCGAGCGCTTTCCGCGAGCCGCGACCCCAAAAATATTCCAGCATAGATTTGGGCGGGACGGAGCGCGGACACGAACACTGCCGTCCCGGCGCAACCGGGCGAAACAGGATGAAGCATGTCGATCTTCTCGCGCCTCTTCAAATTTTCCTCCCAGGACATGGCCATCGACCTGGGCACCGCCAACACCGTGGTCTATGTCCGTGGCCGCGGCATCGTCCTCAATGAACCTTCCGTGGTCGCGGTCGAGACGCTGAACGGCGTCAAGCGCGTCAAGGCGGTCGGCGACGATGCCAAGCTGATGATGGGCAAGACCCCGGATTCGATCGAGGCGATCCGCCCGCTGCGCGACGGCGTCATCGCCGACATCGACGTGGCCGAGCAGATGATCAAGCACTTCATCAACAAGGTGCACGGCGGCAAGCACAGCCCCTGGCGCGCGCCCGAGATCGTGATCTGCGTGCCGTCGGGTTCGACCAGCGTCGAGCGCCGCGCCATCCGCGACGCCGCCAGCAATGCCGGTGCCAGCCAGGTGTTCCTGATCGAGGAACCGATGGCCGCCGCAATCGGCGCCGACATGCCGGTGACCGAGCCGATCGGCTCGATGGTCGTCGACATTGGCGGTGGCACCACCGAAGTCGCGGTGCTGTCGCTGCGCGGCCTGGCCTACACCACCTCGGTCCGCGTCGGCGGCGACAAGATGGACGAGGCGATCGTGAGCTTCGTGCGTCGCCACCATAATCTGCTGATCGGCGAAGCCACTGCCGAGCGCATCAAGAAGCAGTTCGGCGTTGCCCAGCCGCCCGAGGACGGCGTCGGCGAGACGATCCACATCAAGGGTCGCGACCTCGTCAACGGCGTGCCCAAGGAAATCAGCATCAACCAGGGCCAGATCGCCGACGCACTGGCCGAGCCGATCAGCACGATCGTCGAAGGCGTGCGCATCGCCCTGGAAAACACCGCGCCCGAACTGGCGGCCGACATTGTCGATCAGGGCATCGTCCTGACCGGCGGCGGCGCGCTGCTCAAGGGGCTGGACGATGAATTGCGCGACGAGACCGGCCTGCCGGTCACCATCGCGGAAGATCCGCTGACCTGCGTCGCGATCGGCACCGGCCGCGCGATGGAGGATCCGATCTTCCGGGGCGTGTTGCAGACTGCCTGATCCGGGGGACATAGACGATGGCGCGGCCACCCAGCCGACGCCCCGGTCATAACCGGAAGGCGCAATATAGCCTCTTCGCCAGCTATGTGGTGGCAATGGCCGGGGCAGCGATCGCGCTGCTGCTGATCGTTGTCGCCATCTTCGATCCGACCGGCTTTGCCGCGATCCGGACAGGGACGGCGGAAATCACCCGCCCCCTGTCCACCGGCATGAAGCGGACGGTGAGCGGCGTCAGCTCGATCGACGAGGTTCTGGCCGCCTATTGGCGCGCCGGTTCCCAGAATGTCGGCCTGCGCCGTCAGGTCGAGGCCGATCGCAACCGGATCATCGAGGCAAAGGGCATCGCGCAGGAAAATGCGCGGCTCAAGAAGCTGTTGAAGCTGGTCGATGTCGACAGCAGCGCGCTGCTGTCGGCGCGCCTCATCAGTTCGTCCGCCAGCAGCGCGCGTCGCTTCGCCCGGCTCAACGCCGGCAGCTGGCAGGGCGTGCGTCCGGGCATGCCGGTCCGCGCAGCCGAGGGGCTGATCGGCCGCGTCCATACCACCACGCCCAACACCGCCGAAGTGCTGCTGCTGACCGACACGAGCAATATCGTGCCGGTGCGCCGCGCCAACGACAATGTCCCGGCCATTTCCACCGGCGGCGGCGACGGATCGCTGGAGATCCGTGCGCTCGCGGCCGGTCGCAATCCGTTCAAGCCGGGTGACCTGCTGGTGACGTCGGGCATTGGCGGCATCTTCCAGCCCAATATCCCGGTCGCCGTGGTCGTCCGCGTCCAGGGCGAGATCGCCTATGGCGTGCCGCTCGCCAACCCGACCAAGGTCGATGCCGTGGTGGTGGAGCGCGCCTTCGAGCAGATCGTGACCCGCCCCGATCCGGGCGTGGCCGCGACCAGCGACCCCAATGGCCTGGCCGCCGGGAACGCCGCGACGCCATGATCGATCGCAATCTGCCGCCGGTTCCCCGCCTGGGCCGCCATCCGTCGCGCTGGCGCCTGGCGGGAACGCCGGTGGTGACCGTGATGCTGGGGTCGATGCTGACGATCCTGCCCGTCATCGCCCAGTCGCCGGCGATGCCGCCCTTCGGCCTGCTGGTCCTGCTGGCCTGGCGGTTGCTGCGCCCGGAATTGTGGCGCGCCTGGGTCGGCCTGCCGCTTGGCCTGTTCGACGACATGATGAGCGGCCAGCCGATCGGTTCGGCCATGTTCCTGTGGACCGTGATGCTGATCGGGATCGACGCGATCGAGCATCGGCTCGTCTGGCGCAGCTATCGTCAGGACTGGTTAATCGCGACCATGGCGATTATCTTCTGCCTCGCCGGCGGCGTCTTCTTCGCGCGGATTACCGGCGGAGGTCCTGTGAAACTGTTGCTGGTCGCGCCCCAAATGCTCTGGACGATATTGCTCTTTCCCTTCGTCGTCCGGCAATGCGCCCGGATCGACCGCTGGCGCGTGATGGCATGAAATTCCCGACGCCCAAGCGCAAGATCGTCACCGAAGCCACCCAGAGTTTCACCTTCAGCCGCCGGGCCATGGTGGTCGGCGGGCTGCAGGGCGCGATCGGCGCATTGCTGGTCGGCCGCATGGGCTGGATCAGCATTGCCGAGAACGAGAAATATCAGCTCCTGTCGGAAAGCAATCGCGTAAACCTGACGCTGATTCCGCCCCGGCGCGGCTGGATCGTTGATCGCAACGGCCGTCCGCTGGCCAATAACCGCACCGATTTCCGCGTCGACCTGATCCCGCAGCGGATCGTCGATGCCGAGGCGACGGTGGGCCATCTGGCGCAACTCCTCTCGCTCCAGCCCGACGATGTCGATCGGATCAAGGAGGAACTGGACAAGTCGGCCGGCTTCCGTCCGGTCCAGGTCGCCGACAAGCTGACCTATGACCAGTTCGCCGCTGTCTCCGTCCGCCTGACCGACCTGCCCGGCGTCGCGCCGAGCCAGGGCTTTTCGCGCCATTATCCCGCCGGCGCCACGGTCGGCCATCTGCTCGGCTATGTCGGCGCGGCGACCGCGGAAGACTATAAGAAGCGCAAGGATCCGCTGCTCATCACGCCGGGCTTCAAGGTCGGCAAGGACGGGCTGGAGCGCGCCTATGACGAGCATCTGACCGGCAAGCCCGGCGCCAAGCGGGTGGAAGTCACCGCGCGCGGCAAGATCGTGCGCGAACTGACCACCCGCCCCGACACGCCCGGCAATCCGATCAAGCTGACGATCGACGCGGGCCTGCAGGAATATGCCGGCCGGCGCCTCGCCACCCAGAGCGGCGCGGTGGTGGTGATCGACTGCCATAATGGCGACGTGCTGGCCTGCGCGTCGATGCCCAGCTTCGACCCCAACAGCTTTTCCGACGGCATCAGCCATCTGGAATGGGAAATGCTGTCGAAGGACGACCATGTCCCGCTGCGCAACAAGGTGCTGCAGGGCCTCTATCCGCCCGGATCGACCGTCAAGCCGATGGTGGCGCTGGCGCTGCTGGAGGCGGGCGTATCGCCGGCCGAGACGGTCAGTTGCGGCGGCGCAATCCGCGTCGGCAACACATTGTTCCACTGCCACAAGAAGCGCGGCCATGGCCCGCTCAACATGCGCGGCGCGATCGCCCAGAGCTGCGACATCTATTTCTACCAGATGGCCCAGCGGATCGGCATGGACCGCATCGCCAGCATGGCCCGGCGCGTCGGCATGGGCCAGCGCTTCGACCTGCCCTTCCCCAGCCAGAGCTATGGCACGGTCCCGGACCCGGCGTGGAAGCTCAAGAAATATAACCAGAAATGGCAGGTGTACGACACCGTCAACGCGACCATCGGTCAGGGCTATATGCTGATCAACCCGCTGCAGATGGCGGTGATGGCGGCGCGGCTGGCGACCGGGCGGCAGTTGATGCCCAATTTCCTGCATGGCGCAGCCCGGCCCGAGCCGGCACTGGTCGGCGTGCCCGAGGAGCATCTGGTGACGATCCGCGACGCGATGAGCGCGGTGGTCAATGGCGGCGGCACCGGCGGCGCGGCGCGCATGAGCATTCCCGATGTGCTGATCGCCGGCAAGACCGGCACCGCGCAGGTGCGTCGCATCACCATGGCGGAGCGCGCCGGCGGCGTGCGCGGCAATGCCGGCCTGCCCTTCAAGCTGCGCGACCACGCCCTGTTCCAGGGCTTCGCGCCGTTCGACAATCCCCGTTATGCCATCGCCTGCATCATCGAACATGGCGGCCACACCATCCGCAACGAGGATGCGCCGATGATCGCGAGCGACACCATGTCCTATCTGTTCGATCCGCAGAAGGCGATGGAGAAGCTGGTCACGCTGGAAAAGGGCTGGGGCGGCACCCCGGCCGAACGCCAGGCCCGGCAGATGGCCGCCTTCCGCCTGGCCAAGGCGATCGAGAAGGGACAGGCGCCGCCACCGGCGGCGGCGGCCGCCAATGGTAGCGAGGCCGCCCATGCGACCGCGCCGACCGCCAGCACGCCCGCCGCCAGCCCGCCACCACCAGCAACGCCCCCGGCGGACGCCGATGATGGCGACGACCTGCCCGCGCCCCCCGGCCCTGGAAACCCGTAATGAGCATCATACCCCAGTCCGTCACCGAATTTCCCTGGCGCGTGCTGGGCCTGCTTGCCGCCATCGCCCTGTTCGGCACCCTGGTGCTCTACAGCGCCGCGGGCGGTAGCATCACCCCCTGGGCGATCAACCAGGGGGTGCGCTTCGTCATCTTCGCCGTCATGGCGCTGGTGCTGAGCCGCATCCCGCTGGAGCTGTTCGCCCGCTTTGCCTTCCCGGCCTATGGCGCAGTGCTGGTGTCGCTGGTGCTGGTGGAACTGATCGGCGGCGTCGCCGGCGGTAGTCAGCGCTGGATCAACCTGGGCTTCATGCAGTTGCAGCCGTCGGAATTCATGAAGCCGATCATCGTGCTGGCGGTCGCCCGCTTCTATGCGATGCTGCCAGTGGGGGAAATCCGCCGCTGGAACGCCATCTGGCCCGCGCTGGTGCTGATCGGCGTTCCCTGGGCGCTGGTGCTGGTACAGCCGGACCTGGGCACTGCGACGATGATCCTGGCGGGCGGCATCACCGTCATGTTCCTGGCCGGCCTGCCGCTGCGCCTGTTCATCGGCTCCGGCCTCACCGTCGCCGCGATCATCCCGATCGCCTTCAGCTTCCTGCATGACTATCAAAAGAAGCGCGTCCTGATCTTCATGGACCCGGAAAGCGATCCGCTGGGCGCAGGCTATCATATCAGCCAGTCGAAGATCGCGATCGGCTCCGGCGGCATCTGGGGCAAGGGCTTCCTCCAGGGCACGCAGAGCCATCTCCAATATCTGCCCGAAGGCCATACCGACTTCGTCTTCGCCACCATGGCGGAGGAATGGGGCATGGCCGGCGGCGTGTTCCTGATCGGCGCCTTCATGCTGCTGTTCCGCTGGGGCATCCGCGTGTCGCTGCGCACACCCGACAAGTTCGCGCGCCTGGTCGCGGCGGGCCTCACCACCACCATCTTCTTCTACATGGCGATCAACCTAATGATGGTCATGGGCCTTGCGCCGGTGGTCGGCATCCCCCTGCCCTTCATGTCCTATGGCGGTTCGTCGATGCTGACCGTCATGCTGTGCGTGGGCATCATCATGTCGATCGACCGCTCGACCAAGCGCACCACGCGCATCGGCAACTGGGCCTGAGCGGGCCTCTCGCGAAAAAATTGTGCGATAACGCAATTTACTGTTTGCAGAATCAAATGTGCCTGCTAACAGCCCGCCCACACCGAAGCGATCAGCCACCAAGACTGACCGGCAACGGGATGGACGCATAGCTCAGTTGGTAGAGCAGCTGACTCTTAATCAGCGGGTCCTTGGTTCGAGCCCAAGTGCGTCCACCAAATCCTGCATCGGCCTGATGCAGGTTCGATCCCCCAGCGGATCGCTTATAGGCCAGTGTGGACGCATAGCTCAGTTGGTAGAGCAGCTGACTCTTAATCAGCGGGTCCTTGGTTCGAGCCCAAGTGCGTCCACCAAACTTTCCAAGTAAATATAGTAACTTACCCCGTTCGGGACTGGGTCTTACACGCCACCAATAAGCATCGTGTAAGAGTGCGCTAGGGACGCGGTAGAGCGTTTGTGCCAGCGCCCGATGCCCACAACCTCGCCTTGAAGGACGCACGATCGTCTGGGGCATCACCAAGGTCAGCACGAATCTCCCAGACCAGCTCTGACCACAGAAAGTCGTGGCGCTCCTTGGTCATGCCGGGTGAATTTGACTCCGCGATTTCATCGGTGAAAGCATGAAGGGCGCGGATTACCGATCCCGACCCAATCAGGTGCAAGTTGTTCACGGCCGTCGCAAACCTAATCTTGGCTTCGGTGGGCGCAGCGCCTACGATGCCGCTCGCCGCGCCCAAGAACTCTTCGTAGTAAGCAAGTTTCTTAGCCCGCCATGCCGCTTCACGCTCTTGCCTCTTCGTGAGCAAAATCGCACCCGCTGAACCGATAAGCGCCACAAGCGCAGAAATGATTGTCGCCCACATGAGCGATAACCTATCGGTGACTACCTACGACGGCAACTGCTACTGACGGTCGCGCTCGCGCCATGCTACCAGCCATGCGGGTTCACCATCAGCGAGCATATGCCTGCCCCCATGTGCCGTCCGCTTCCCAGCGATGCAGGGCAGTGACGACCGCCACCATATCCCGCCGGTCCAGCGTCCCGCCCTCAATGCCAGGCAGTACCTCCTGCTCGACCCAAGCGTCAAACGACCCGAACAGGACGGTGAAAGGCGACGACCGCAGATCCGCCATTGGGCGCTTTTGCGGCTATTTGGCGCCGGTATCTCCAAGTCGGCTGGCCAACCCCATCGACACAAAAAAAGCCGCTGAAAACCGGATGATCCGGCCTCCAGCGGCTTGCCCCGAATGGCTCTTCGGCTTTTATCAGAATTTGAAGCGGACGCCCGCCGTGAAGGCCCGGCCGATAAAGTCGTAGACTGCGATATTGGTGGGCAGGTTCACCCCCGGCACGGTGCCCGGAATGATCGGCGGCTGCTTGTCGAACAGGTTGTTGACGTTGGCGAACAGCTCGAAATTGCCATTCCCCTGAGGCACGGTGAAGCGCATGGCCAGGTCGGTATACCAGACCGCCTTCACCTTATCGTCGACGAACTGGATCGGCACCGGCCCACCGGGAATATCCAGCCGCATCTTGTGAATATATTGTTCGGACAGGGTGATGCCGAACGGCCCGTTGCTGTAGTCGATCGAGAAATTGCCGCGCCAGCGCGGGAAGCCGGCCGGGTTGCTGCCGACCACGCTGACGCCCGCATAATGGGCGATCGGCGCGCCCGCATATTGCTGGGCATCGAACTTGTCGAGATAGTTCATGTAGAGGCGCAGGCTGAGCGCCCCATCGCCCATCGCCGTGCGATAGCTGGCGTCGAAATCGATGCCGGCGGTCTTCAGGAAGGCGATGTTGGCCGGCACGATATGCACCAGCGAGGGCAGGCTGGTCGGCGTCGCCCGATCGATCAGGCCGCATTCGGCCACGCCCGATCCGCCCGCATTATAGCAGTTGGTGATGATCTGCTGCGACGAAAGCGTGTCGATCAGGCCCGTGACCTTGATCTTGTAATAGTCGACCGACAGCGAAAAGCCGGGGAAGAAGGACGGCGTCAGCACGCCACCGATCGTCAGCGTCTTGGCCTTTTCCGGCTTCAGATTGGCGTTGCCGCTGGTGACCGTGTTCACATTCTGGTTGAGGCCGCTGCCATAGCTGCCATCGGCTGTCTGCAGATCGTTGACGATGCCGATGCCGCTCTGCGCGCCCGAATAGAGTTCGAACAGGTTGGGCGCACGGATGTCGCGCGACAAGGTGGCACGCAGCAGCAGGTCGTCGACCGGCTTCCAAGTTGCACCGACCTTCCAGGTTTCGACCGTGCCCGACGTCGAATAGTCGGTGATGCGGCCCGCGCCGTTGATGCTGAGTTCCCGGAAGAAGGGCTTGTCCTTCAGGATCGGCACCGCCAGTTCGGCATAGGCTTCCTTGACGTTCAGGCTGCCATGCGCGGTGCCGACATTGGTCAGCCAGTAGAAGTTGGTGGTGGCCGGCACGCCGCGCAGGCCGGCGAAATAGGCGCTGCGCTCGGCCGCCGTGTCGAGCAGCGAGGGATCGGCATTGCTGGTGAGGTTCAGCGTCTGCTTGCGATATTCCGCGCCGACCGCGAAGTCGACCGGCCCGGCCGGCAAATCGAACAGGCTGCCACTCAGGTTCACCGCAAAGCTGTCCTGACGGATGCTGGCCCGGTAACGCGACGTGCCGGTGGCATAGGCATAGCCTTCGGGCGTCGACTTGGACGGATCGCCATGCAGCACGTCGATCGGCTTGCAGCCCGCATATTGGCTGGCATAGGTCGGATCGAGCAGCACGCGGCAGGTGATCTGGCCAGTGCTCGGATCGACCACGGCGTCGGCCGCCGCATAGAGCTTCTTGCTGTCATAGAGGCCGGAATTGGCCAGGATGTGCTTGGAGTCGCCATGCGAATAGGTGGCGCTCCAGTCGAGCCCGCCCAGCTTGCCGGTGAAGCCGGCATTGACCATCCAGTAATCGGTACGTTCCTTGGCGATGGCGGTCGGCTGGCCGGCATCATATTGGCCGACCGTGTAGCTGTCCGTCGCGGACGTCAGCGCCGAATTCAGCGCGGACGACAGATAGGGATTGCCCTTGTAGATGGTGACGCCCTGCGACGCGGGAACCAGCGCATTCACCTGGGTCGAATATTCCAGGTCCGAGCGCGACCAACTGCCCTGAACGAAGGCGTTGATGTCGTCGGTCAGATCATAGCTCAGCCGCCCGAAGGCCTGATAGGTGGTCAGCGGGATGACCGCCGCGCCGGTGGTCGGGATCTGGTAACCGTCGCCGCCCGACTGGAAGCCGGTCGTGCCGACCGCCGTGCCGGTGTTGAATGGCCGGGTCGTGCCATCATTGTTGATGACCTGCCCGACATAGGGATTGCCCGCCACGCTGGAGGCGGTGATGCGGCCATTGGGCGCCAGCGCCGAAATCAGGATGTTCGACCCGATCGTATAGGGGTTGCGCGCGCCGCCGGGCGCACAGACCGACGCCGGCTCGCTCGCCAGCTTGGTGCAGCCCACGACGCTGCCGACATAGCTATAGCCCTTGGTCGCATAGTCGCGATCGCTGCGCAGCATGCCTTCATTGTTGGAATATTCGCCGCTCAGCAGAATATGCCCGCGTCCGCCGGCAAAATCCTGGCCGACTGCCAGGCCGAGGCGCTGGTTGGCATTGTCGCCCTCGTCGGAAATGCCCGCCTGGGCCACGCCCTTGATGCCGGTGAATTTCTTGTCGAGCACGAAGTTGACGACGCCCGCGACCGCGTCAGAGCCCCATTGGGCCGAGGCACCGCCGGTCACCACGTCAACCCGCTGCATCAGCAGCTGCGGCAGCACATTGGTGTCGATCGTGCCGATATATTCGGTCGGCGATACGCGCATGCCGTCGAACAGGATCAGCGTGCGCAGCGGCCCCTTGGGATTGGCGCTGGGCGTGCCCAGGCCGCGCAGGTTGAGCACATTGCCGTGGATCGGCGCGTTCGAGAAATTCGACGCCGACTTGGACGGGCTCAGCGAATTGGAGAATTGCGGCAGCTTGTTGAGCGCGTCCGGAATGCTCGACGGCGTCGTGCGCGACAATTCCTCGGTCGTGGCGACCGTCACCGGCGTCGGCGCGGTATAGCCATCGCGCACGATGCGCGAGCCGGTCACGACGATGTCGGATGTGCTGACCGGTGCGGCACTACCCTGCTCGGCGGCCTGCTCCGGTGCCGGTGCGGGCGCCGCCGCATCCTGCGCCAGCGCGCTGCCGGTCATCGCGACGATGCTGGCGCCGATCGCCAGCGACGACGCAAAAATCTTGTGCTTGGACATTGGTCTTTCCTCTCCCTGGACGCAATGTGTCGGCTCGTTGGCCCACACCTGTCATTATTATCCCGGTGTGCATTTTTATTTCTATCGCTCCAGCGGTGGATGTCAACTAATTTTGCACCAGTGGTAAATGTTTGATCGAAAAGAATTTGCCGCCTTGCCGCAACGGAAATCCGGCCTTCTTATTAGGGACAGGGGATAAAGCCGCGAAAAGCGGCGCATCATATATTGACCTATGGTGCAAAAATGTGCGTTATGCCGGCAACAGATCGTGCCGCTCCGCGGACCAGGCACGGCGATCAGCATGGAGAAGGTCGGTGTCGAGCCTGCGCAACAGAGAATCGGTGATAATCAGGGCGTTCCGTCGATGAGCGAACCTGCCCTGTCCCTGTCCGCTTCGCCGTCACCCTCCGCGCCGATCGACAGCCCCGCGCCGCCGTCCCCTGCCCCGGCCACCGCCGACTATCCCAGTCCCTTCATGGGCTGGCTCACGGTCGCGATCCTGTTCCTGCTCTATATCCTGTCGCTGACCGACCGGAACATCATGGCGCTGATGGTCGGCCCGATCAAACAGGATCTGGGTCTCTCCGACCTCCAGATCAGCCTGCTCCAGGGACCGGCCTTCGCCCTCCTCTTTTGCCTGTGCGCCATTCCGCTCGGCATGGCGCTCGACCGCTTCAGCCGCCGCATCGTCCTCTATCTGTCGGTGACGGTGTGGAGCATCGCCGCCGCCTCCTGCGGCCTTGCCGGCAGCTTCATCGGCCTCGCCATGGCGCGGGCCGGGGTGGGCGCGGGCGAGTCGGGCTTTGGCACCGGCAGCTATTCGGTCGTCGGCGACAGCTTCCCGCCACACCGCGTCTCGCTCGCCATGTCGGTCTTCATCATGGGCGGCGTCATGGGCGCGGGCATCGTCTTCCTGCTGGGCGGCCCGATCGTCGGCGCGGCGATGAAGGCCGGCCCTGCCACCTGGCCGCTCTTCGGCACGCTCCAGCCCTGGCAGCAGGTGTTCATCATGACCGGCGCGCCCGGCATCCTGCTCGCCTTCCTCGTCTTCCTGTTCCGCGAACCGCCCCGGCGCAAGGCCGTGAGCGCGGGCGCGGGCTATGGCGAGGCATGGGCCTATATCCGCCGGCACAAGCCGCTCTACACCGCCGCCTTCGTCGGCTTCGGCCTCGCTTATGCCGCCACCATCGGCTTCCAGCTCTGGACGCCAGTCTATCTCGCTCGCGTCCATGGCTGGCAGCCCGCGCAGATCGGCCCGGTGATCGGCATTGCCCAGATCGCTGCCGCCGCGCTGATCCCGCTCCATGGCTGGACCGTCGACCGCCTCTATCGCCGGGGTCGCAAGGACGCGCATCTCTTCTGGTGCCTGATGACCGTGCTGGCCGCCGCCCCCTTCGGCATCACCGCCTTCCTGGTCGCCAGCCCCTGGGCCACGGTCGCCTGCTACTGGTGCTTCATGGCGCTGATCCTCTCGACCGCCAGCATGGGGCCGGCCACCGTCCAGGTCGTCACCCCGGCCTATCTGCGCGGCCGCGTCTCGGCACTCTATGTGCTGGCATCCGGCCTCATCGCCATGGCCGGCGGCCCGGCCTTCATCGGCCTCGTCACCGACAAGCTGTGGGGCGACGAGATGAAGGTGGGCCTCTCGCTCATTACCAGCGTCTTCTGCGTGCTGCTGCCCGCCGCCCTTCTCTTCGCCCTCGGCCGCGCCTCGATGCGCCGCGCCCATGAAGGCGATCCGGTCTGACCGGCTGTTTCCGAAAGGACATAAGATGATCGAAACCCGCCGCCCCGCCTTTATCGACGGCAAGCCCAAGCAGTTGTTGATCGACGGCAAGATGGTCGACGCGCTGTCGGGCAAGACCTTCCAGAGTTTCAGCGCGTCGACCGGCGAGCTGATCGCCGAACTGGCGCTGGCCGGCGCCGAGGATGTCGACCGCGCCGTCCGCGCCGCCCGCGCCGCCTTTGAAGGGCCATGGAGCCGCTTCAAGCCGGCCGATCGCCAGGCGGTGCTGCTGCGCCTCGCCGATCTGGTCGATGCCGAGTTCCAGGATCTCGCGCTGCTCGACGTGATCGAGATGGGCCGGCCGATCACCGCCGCCATGGGGCT
Source organism: Sphingobium sp. MP9-4 (assembly GCF_005281675.1). Classification (NCBI taxonomy): domain Bacteria; kingdom Pseudomonadati; phylum Pseudomonadota; class Alphaproteobacteria; order Sphingomonadales; family Sphingobiaceae; genus Sphingobium; species Sphingobium sp. MP9-4. Next base: position 173,066 of record NZ_LUFI01000002.1, read on the forward strand.
GCGCGGCATGTTGCAGCGATCGCTGCGCCATTTCGCCGGCGCCGCCACCGCCATCCATGGCGAGACTTTGTCCAACAGCTTCCCGGTCGATCTTCTCTCCTACACATTGAAGGAACCGGTCGGCGTCGTCGGCGCGATCATCCCATGGAACGGACCGCTGTTCAGCGCCGCGTGGAAGATCGGCCCGGTGCTCGCCACCGGCTGCACCATCGTGCTGAAGCCGGCCGAGGATGCCTCGCTCAGCCCGCTGCGCTTCGCCGAACTCTGCCTGGAGGCGGGCGTGCCGCCGGGCGTCGTCAATGTCGTCACCGGCGCGGGCGAGACCGGCGCGGCCCTTTCCGCCCATCCCGACGTCGACAAGATCGCCTTCACCGGCTCCTGCGAAACCGGCCAGCGGATCATCGCCGCTTCGGCCGGATCGGTGAAGAAGGTGACGATGGAACTGGGCGGCAAATCACCCAACATCATCTTTGCCGATGCCGATCTCGACGCTGCGACCCCGGCCGCCGCCATGGGCGTGTTCAACAATTCGGGTCAGGTCTGCGCCGCCGGCACCCGCCTGTTCGTCGAACGGCCAGTCTATGAGGAAATGGTGCAGCGCATCGCTGCCTTCGCCGCCAATCTCAAGATCGGTCCCAGCCTCGATCCCGAAACCGTGATCGGCCCGCTGGTCTCGGCCAAGCAGTTCGCCCGCGTCTCCTCCTATCTCGACCTTGGCTCGCAGGAGGGCGCCCGGCTCGTCACCGGTGGCCATCGCGTCACCGGCGGCGCGCTCGACAAGGGCCATTGGGTCGCCCCCACCATCTTCGCCGATGTGACCGACGAGATGCGGATCGCCCGCGAGGAAATTTTCGGCCCCGTCTCCTGCATCCTGCCCTTCGATAGCCTGGACGAGGTGATCGGCCGCGCCAACGCCACCCGCTTCGGCCTCGCCGGTGGCGTGTGGACCCGCGACATCGGCAAGGCCATGACCGCGGTCAAGCGCATCCGCGCCGGCTCCATCTGGGTGAACCATTATTTCGCGATGGACCCGTCGGTCCCGTTCGGCGGCTACAAGATGAGCGGCTACGGCCGGGAGGGCGGCGCCGAACATATCGACGCCTATCTCCAGACTAAGGGCGTGTGGATCCGCACCTGAGCGGCGCCAACCGAGGGGCTTGTCAGCGCCCCTCGGCATAGGCGCGGATCAGCGCATAGAGATAGTCGCGCCCGTCATAGACGCTCTTCACTCGGATGCGCTCGTCCACGCCATGCGCGCCATTGCCGTCGGGATCGAGGACGATGCCCGGCACGCCATAGGTCGGGATGCCCGCCGCGCTGAGATAGCGACCATCGGTGCCGGCGGTCAGCAGGTTGGGCACCACCGGAATGTCGGGGAAATGCCGCTGCGCCAATTTTTCGGCCGGTCCCATGATCTCCGGATCGAGCGGCGGCGGCACGGCCGGCGCACCCTTGTCGCCCTTGCGCGTCAGGGCGATCCCGGACGGCAGCGCCGCGCGCAGCCGCGCCTCGACATCCTCCACCCTGTCGCCCGGAAACAGACGGCACTGGATCGTCGCCTGCGCCCGCTGCGGCAGCGCGTTTTCGGCATGGCCCGCCTCCACCTGTGTCGCGACACAGGTGGTGCGCAACATCGCATTATAGGTGACGTCCCCCGTCACCGTGGCGACCGTTGCTGCGTCGTCCTGCCCCTGCCCCAGCCGCTCCATAGCCTGCCCCATCGCGCCGCCGACGATCGGCCCCATGCGGGTGGAATAGCCGCGATTGGTTGGGTTGAGCTGGATCGGGAATGACAGCCGCCGCACCGCCGCCAGCGCATAGGCCAGGTCATAGATTGCATTGTCGGGGCGCGGGCGGCTGCTATGGCCGCCGCTGTTGCGCGCCTCGATCGTGAAGCTCTGCGCATATTTCTCGCCCACCGCCAGATAGAGGGCGATCGGCCGGCCATCCTTGTCGCTAATGCCATAGCCGCCCTCGTTCAGGGCAAAGCCCGCCTGCACCGCGTCGCGCCGGTTGCGCAGCAGCCAGTCGACGCCGTTCACCGCATCGCTGCTTTCCTCGCCACAGGTCAGCGCCACCTTGATCGTGCGCCGGGGACGAAAGCCCGCCGCCTGCATCCGGATCAGGCTGTCGACCCAGATCGCCGACAGCGCCTTGTCGTCGATCACCCCGCGCCCGATAAAATAGCCCTTCTCCTCGGTCAGGCGGAACGGATCGCGCGGCCAATCCTCGCGCCGGGCGGCGACCACATCGATATGGTCGACCAGCAGCATCGGCGCCGCGCGCGGATCACTCCCCTCGATCCGGGCGATCAGGCCGCCATCCTTCTCATGCCCCTCCGGCACGAAGACCTCGGCGCGATCCGGCCCGAATCCGGCCTTGCGCAGCCGATCGAGCATCCGGCCTGCCGCGACGGTGCAACTGCCGGTCGGGGCGCTGGTATCGGTCTCCACCAGTTCGCGATAGATATCGCGAAAGGCGATCTGGTCGGGGCGCAGTTCCGCCGCCATAGCCGGGCCGGATGCCAGCGCGACAAGGCCACCAAGGGCCAGCAGGGAGCCTCTCATTTCTGGATGTCGAGCGCGCGTTCGGGGCAGGATTTGGCGCCCATCCAGGCCAGCCTTTCCTGCTCTTCCGGCACATCGATATCGCCGGGCATGATATAGCCCTCGTCATCCAGCTCGAAGATGTCGGGCGCCATCGCCCAGCAACGGGCATGGCCCTGGCATTTCTCGCGATGCACGATGATCTTCATGCCGCATCCTCCTGCGACCAGTCGAGGATCAGGTTTTCGATCCCGAACACATGGCCGCCATAGGTGACCGGCGCGGTGCCGGACTTGATGCGGAAGGTCGGGATGCGCTTCAGCCATTCCTCCAGCCCCACGACGATCTCGCGCCGCGCCAGATGCGACCCCAGGCAGCGATGCGGCCCATAGGCAAAGGCGGTGTGACGATTATCCTCGCGGGCCAGGTCGATGCGCGCGGGATCGGCAAATTCCAGCGGATCGCGATTGGCGATCATCGTCGCGCAGGACACATAGTCGCCCTTGCGGATCGGTGCGCCTTCGAAATCCACGTCCTTCGTGGCCACCCGGATCATCTGCACCGTGGGATAGGCGCGCAGCAATTCCTCCGCCGCCAGCACGATCCGCTTGGGATCGTCGCGCAGCCATTGCTGGTCCGCCTGATGCCGCGCCAGGTAATTGAGGTCAAAGCCGATCGCGGCCGCCACCGTGTCCAGCCCGGCGATGAACAGCAGCACGCCCGTGCCCCTGATCTCCATGTCGGTCAGCGGCCGGTCGTCGATCCGCGACTGCACCAGGAAGGACATGAAATCATCGACCGGCTGCCGACGCCGATCGGCCGAAAGCTCGTCAATGAACGCGACGATGGTGCGCGCCGCCGCCGGCCGCTTCACATTGTCGCCATGCAGCAGGTCATTGGCCCAGCCGACAAATTCGTCGAGCCGATCGTCCGACAGGCCCAGGAAGCGCAGGAAGATATTGACCGCGAAAGGGAAGGCGAAATCGGTCATCACGTCGCAACTGGTGCCCGACGCCGCGATCCGGTCGATCAGCACGCTCGCCCTTTCGCGCACCGCCGTTTCCAGCGCCATCACCCGCTTGGGCGACAGCAGCGGATTGAGCAACGAGCGGAACTTGCCATGTTCGGGCGGGTCCAGCTCCAGCGGGATCATCGGCCAGCTCTCGCCCAGCGCCGAGGCAAAGATGCTGCGATGGCTGGAGAAGGTTTCGGGATCCTGCAGCACCCGCCGCTGGTCCTGCGCACGGGTGATGACCCATGTGCCCTTGCCGTCGCGAGTGTTGACCGGCGAATAGAAGATGCGCGGCCCATCATGCACCACCGCGCTCGCCGCCTGCGGATCGCCATTGGGCGTCGGCTCCAGCCCCGGCGAACTGAACAGGCTGAAATTGCCGATCATGTCGGGCGGCACATGCGCCGGGATCGGACGGGCGGCCATGGTTTCCATACTACGCTCTCCTGCAGCGGTAGCCAGTTCTCGTGCCAAGACGGACCGGCCTTATCAATTTTGCATTATGGTATAGTTTATGGGCACGCCGCCGGCTGTCAATCGGACAATCGTCGTTACGATATTTTCCCGCGCACAGCGCAAGGGCGCCGCCGCATTTCCACGCTTTTCCGCCACATTGCGCAAAATTCGCGATTTCCGTTGCGGATGAAAATTATCCTTGAGTGCAAAATATAACTAGCCACCTGTGCAATATTGACCTAAGGAATCGGACATGGATCGCAAGCGGCCATCCGAAAGCCGCGAGCAGCCCGACGGGTAACACCCGGACGGCGCGTTCGCCTTTCGAGCAGAACAGGGATGTGAGTGGATGGCGGAAATGGAGCCCATCGATAGAGAAGAATTTCGGCAGGAGGCGCGCGCCTGGCTGAAGGCGAATTTTCCGCCCTCGCTGACCAATGTGCCCGGCCTCCTCTTCCAGGGCGACGCCCATGCCGCCGCTGCCAATGACGATTATCAGCTCTGGCGCCAGCGCATGACCGACAAGGGATGGGGCGTGCCCACATGGGCGCCGCGCTATGGTGGCGCCGGCCTCACCGAAGCCCATGGCAAGATCATCGGCGAGGAACTGGCCGCGATCGGCGGTTTCAACCCGATCCGCAGCTATGGCACGATGATGCTTGGCCCGACCTTGCTGGAATATGGCGACGAAGCGCAGAAGCTGGAACATCTGCCGTTCATCGCCAGCCATGAACGGCGCTGGTGCCAGGGCTTTTCCGAACCCGGCGCGGGATCGGACCTGGCCGCGCTCCAGACCAAATGCATCGACATGGGTGACCATTGGCTGGTCAGCGGGCAGAAGATCTGGACATCGGGCGCCGACCAGGCCGACTGGTGCTTCGTCCTCGTCCGCACCGATACCGAACGCAAGCAGGGCGGCATCAGCTTCCTGCTGGTCGACATGCAATACGAAGGGATCGAGGCGCGACCGATCGTGCTTATCAGCGGATCGACCCATTTCTGCGAGGTCTTCTTCAACGATGTGAAGGTGCCCAAGGGCAATCTGGTGGGCGAGGTCAACCAAGGCTGGACCATCGCCAAGCGGCTGCTGCAGTTCGAACGCAACAGCCTGTCGGAGGTGAAGGCCGACATCACCCCCCTCGCCCCGCTGGCCCATGACTATCTGGGCACGGACGCGCTCGGGCGGATCGACAGCCCGGACCTGCGCGCCCGGCTGGTGCGCAATGCGATGCGGCATGAAGCCTATATGGCGACCGTCCGCCGGCTCGCCGCCGAAGCCAAGAATGGCGGTCCCAGCCATGGGGTGTCAGCGCTCAAGAATTTGTGGTCCGGCATCATCCAGGAACGGGCCGAGCTGCTGGTCGAGATCATGGGCGCCGACGGCCTGGGCTGGGCCGGCGATCCCTATAGCGCGGCCGAGACGGAGGCGACGCGCGCCTGGCTGCACAGCAAGGCCTTCTCCATCTACGGCGGCAGCTACGAGGTGCAGAACAATATCACCGCCAAGCGCACGCTGGGCCTGCCGGGCTGAGCATGAGCAAGGACGAGAGAAAAGACAGGATGCGGGAGGACGCGCCGTGGCGGTGCTGAACGAAGAACAGACGATGCTAAAGGACATGGCGTCGGAATGGGTGCGCGACCGCCTGCCCGTGACCGCGCTGCGTGGCCTGTACGACCATGGCGGCGGCGGCGGCAGCGGATCGGACGGCTATGACGCCGAGGCCTGGGCCGAAATGGCGCAGATGGGCTGGTGCGGCATCATCGTGCCGGAAGACCATGGCGGCGCCGATTTCGGCTATCTCAGCCTTGGCCTGGTCATCGAGGAACTGGGGCGCACCCTGGCCGCCTCGCCGCTCGTCAGTTCCGCGCTGGTTGCCGCTTCGGCGCTGCGGCTTGCGGGCACGCAGGAGCAACAGGCCCGCTGGCTGCCGGGCATCGCCGACGGATCGCTGATCGGCACGCTCGCGCTCGACGAAGGGCCGCATCATGCGCCCGAGCGCACCGCGTTGGCGGCCACAGCCTCAGGCGATGGCTGGAAGCTGTCAGGCACCAAGCGCCCGGTGCAGGACGGCATGATCGCCGACCTCGCCATCGTCGCCGCGCGCACCAGCGGCGCGCCGGGCGATCGCGATGGCCTGACCCTGTTCCTGGTGCCGACCGACAGCACCGGACTGGAACGGGAAGTGCTCGACCAGATCGACGCCCGGCGCCCGGCCCTTTACCGCTTCGATAGTGTCAACATCGCTGTCAACGATGTGCTCGGCGAAGTCGGCAAGGCCGCCGACCTGATCGACGCGATCCGCGACCGGGCCGCGATCGGCATGGCCGCCGAAATGCTGGGCAGCGCGACCCAGGCGTTCGACATCACGCTCGATTATCTCAAGACCCGCGTCCAGTTCGGGGCGATCATCGGCTCCTTCCAGGCGCTGCAGCATCGCGCCGCCGAACTGTTCGGCGAATTGCAGCTGACGCGATCGGCAGTCGAAACCGCGCTCGCCGCGATCGATGCCGAGGATCCTGCGCTTCCCGGCCTCGCCTCGCTCGCCAAGGCGACCGCCGGCGAGACGCTGCACCGCATCTCCTCGCAGATGGTCCAGTTGCACGGCGGCATCGGCATGACCCATGAACATGATGCCGGCCTTTACTTGAAGCGCGCCCGCGTCGCGGAGCAATGCCATGGCAGCACCGCCTGGCATCGCGAGCGCTGGGCACGCCTCAATGGCTATTGAGGGGCCGATGACCATGAAATCGCGCGAAATACAGCTGAAACGCCGTCCGGTCGGCGCCCCGGTGGCGGAGGATTTCGCTACCGTCGAACAGGCCGTGCCACCACCCGGCCCCGGCGAGGTCCAGGTCCGCAATCTCTGGATGGCGGTCGACCCGGCGATGCGCGGGCGGATGAGCGACGCCAAAAGCTATGTCCCGCCCTTCGCCCTCGATGCGGCGATGGAGGGCCCGGCCATCGGCGAAGTGATCGCCTCCAACGATCCGGCCTTCGTGCCCGGCGACCTCGTCTTTTCCCGGCTTGGCTGGCGCGAGGAGTTCAACGCCCCCGGCACCGCGCTCCAGCATCGCGATCGCCAGGCACTGCCGCCCCAGGCCTATCTCTGCTTCGCTGGCATGACCGGCCTCACCGCCTATGCCGGCCTCGTCCGCATTGCGGAGTTGCAGCCGGGCGATACCGTCTTCGTGTCGGCCGCGTCCGGCGCGGTCGGATCGATCGCCTGCCAGATCGCCCGCAACATGGGATGCAAGGTGATCGGATCGGCCGGCGGCCCGGACAAGACCGCCTTCCTGCGCGATGCGCTCAAGGTCGACGCCGCGATCGATTACAAGGCGGAGCCGAACCTGACCAAGGCCCTCGCCCGCGAAGTCAAGGCGATCGGCGCCAGCGGCATCGACGTCTATTTCGACAATGTCGGCGGCGATCATCTGCAGGCCGCCCTGTCGCTCGCCAATGATTTCGCGCGCTTCGCCATCTGCGGCATGATCTCGCAATATAATGTCACCGACGCGCCGACCGTGCCGCGCAACCTCACCATGCTGATGACCAAGCGCATCCGCATGCAGGGCTATATCGCGCTCGACCATATGGATCTGGAAGCGGAGATGCTGGAGCGCATGACCGCCTGGAACCGGGCCGACCAGATGGCCTCGGCCGAAACCGTCTATGATGGCATAGACAAGGCGCTCGACGCCTTCTGGGGCCTGTTCTCGGGCGCCAATATCGGCCGCACCATGGTCAGGCTGGGCTAGGGGGAACTCCATGTACGACATGCTCAAGGGCCTGCGCGTGGTAGAAGGCGCCGCCTTCATCGCCGGCCCGTCCTGCGGCCTGCACCTGGCACAGATGGGGGCGGAGGTGATCCGTTTCGACGCCATCGGTGGCGGCCCGGACTATCGCCGCTGGCCGATCGCACCGTCCGGGGCCAGCCTCTATTGGGAGGGTCTCAACAAGGGCAAGAAATCGATCGCGATCGATCTGGGCCGCCCCGAAGGGCGCGAACTGGCGGTCGCCATCGCCACCGCGCCGGGCGACAATGCCGGCCTGTTCCTCACCAACTATCCGGTCAAGGGCTTCCTCAGCCATGAGGCGCTGGCCGCACGCCGAGCCGACATCATCAGCGTCCGCGTGATGGGCTGGGCCGATGGATCGCCGGCGGTCGATTACACCATCAATGCCGCCGCCGGCGTGCCGATGATGACCGGCCCGGCCGACGATGACCGTCCGGTCAACCATGTCCTGCCGGCCTGGGATCTGCTCGGCGGCGCCTATGCCGCCTTCGCCATGACGTCCGCCCTGTTGCGCCGACGCGCGACCGGCCAGGGCGCGGAAATCCGCGTGCCCCTGTCGGACCTCGCCGCCTCCACCCTGTCGCATCTCGGCTCCGTGGCCGAAGTGCTGTCGGCCGGCGACCGGCCGCGCATGGGCAATGACCTGTTCGGCGCCTTCGGCCGGGATTTCCTGACCGCCGACGGCAAGCGGCTGATCGTCGTCGCCATCACCCCGCGCCAATGGACCGGCCTTCTCAAGACGCTGGACCTTGGCGAAGCGATCGCCGCGATCGAGGGCGAAACGGGTGCCAACTTCGCCAGGGATGAAGGCGCCCGCTTCACCCACCGCGCCCGGCTTTTCCCGCTGTTCGAAGCCGCCTTCGCCGCGCGCAGCAGCGACACGCTAAAGCCCGCCTTCGACGCGGGCGGCGTCACCTGGGGCGAATATCAGTCGCTGCATCAGGCGGTGACACAGGACGAACGGCTGTTCACCGCCAATCCCCTGTTCGAGACGATCGCCCATCCCAGCGGCCTCACCTACCCCACATCCGGCCCGGCGGGCACGCTGGCCGGCGAGGCGCGCGGTGCCGTCGGTACGGCCCCACGCCTTGGCGAGCATAGCGACCAGATATTGAGCGAGCTGCTGGGGCTCGACAGCGGCGCGATCGGCCGCCTCCATGACGAAGGACTGGTCGCATGACCCTTTCCCCATCCGATATCGCCCATTGGCAGACATGGGCCGGCAGGACCGAGAGCCGGACCGAGATGCTCGACCGGGAAGCGCTGCGCCGCTTCGCCGCCGCCATCGGCGAACCGCTCGATGTCGAGACGGTCCAGCCCTCGCTGGCCCATTGGGCCTTTTTCCTGCCGGTTGCCGCCGCTGACCAGATCGGCCCGGACGGCCATCCCAAACGCGGCGGTTTCCTGCCGCCGATCAGCCTGCCGCGCCGCATGTTCGCCGCCGCCGAGATGCAGTTTCATGCCCCGCTGATGCTCGACTGGGAAGCGACCCGCACCTCGACCGTGCTCGAGATCGCCCACAAGAGCGGCCGCAGCGGCGAGCTTGTCCTCGTGAAGGTCGGCCACAGCATCGTCCAGGCCGATCGCGAACGGGTGAGCGAGGTGCAGACCATCGTCTATCGCGACACCGGCGCACCGACGCCCACGATCGTCCCCGCCGCCTTCGATGGCGCGCCCGATGATGTGAGTTGGGCGCCCAGCAGCGTCGACCTGTTCCGCTTTTCGGCCGTCACCTTCAACAGCCATCGCATCCATTATGACCTGCCCTATGCGACCGGCGAGGAGGGCTATCCCGGCCTGGTGATCCACGGCCCCTTCACCGCCGCCAGATTGTTCGGCCATGCCCGGCGCGGCGGGCGCAGCCCGACCCGTTTCGCCTTCCGCGCGGTCGCACCGGTCTTCGCCGGCCAGCCGGTATTGCTGCGCGAGGATGCGGCCGGCCGCTCCCGCGCGATCCGCTGCGACGGCAGCGACGCGATGGTCGCCGACATCGGATATTGAGAGGAGATTTTTCATGGACGCCGAGACGTTCGACCTGTTCCGCACCACCGTCCGCCGCTTCGTCAGCGAAAAGCTGATCCCGGCCGAGGACGCCGTCGAGGAAGCGGATGCGGTTCCCGAGAGCATCATCCAGCAGATGCGCGACATGGGCCTGTTCGGCCTGTCGGTGCCGGAGGAGTTTGGCGGCATCGGCTGCACCATGGCGGAGGAAGCGGCGATCATCCGCGAGATCACCCGCGCGTCGGTGGTCTTCCGCTCGGTCATCGGCACCACCGTCGGCATCGGCAGCCAGGGCATCGTCATGGACGGCACCGAGGAGCAGAAGCGCGAATGGCTGCCCAAATTCGCCACCGGTGAAGCGATCGCCAGCTTCGGCCTGACCGAGCCGGAGGCCGGGTCCGACGCCGGTTCACTGCGCACCGTGGCGGTCCGCGACGGCGACACTTACCGCATCACCGGCACCAAGCGCTTCATCACCAACGCGCCGCGCGCCAGCGTCTTCACCCTGATGGCCCGGACCGAACCGGACGTGAAGGGCGCGGCCGGCATCTCCGCCTTCATCCTGCCCGCAAACACCCCCGGCATCAGCTTCGGCAAGCCGGACAAGAAAATGGGGCAGAAAGGGTCGATCACCACCGACGTGATCCTGGACGATGTCGTCGTGCCGGCCGCCAACATCATCGGCGGCGTGCCCGGCCGCGGCTTCAAGACCGCGATGAAGGTGCTGGATCGCGGCCGCATCCATATCGCCGCCGTCGCGCTCGGCATGTGCCAGCGGCTGATCGACATGGCCCTGCAATATGCCATGGAACGCAAGCAGTTCGGCCAGCGCATCGCCGATTTCCAGCTGGTCCAGGCGATGCTTGCCGACATGAAGGTCGACATGCTGACGACCGAGGCGCTGATGCAGTCGGTCGCCGCCAAGTTCGACGCCGGCGAGCCGGTCAGCCTGGAATGCGCCGCGCTCAAATATTACGCTTCCGAAGCCGTTGGCCGGATCGCCGACCGCGCCGTCCAGATCTATGGCGGTGCCGGCTATATGGCCGAATATAAGGTCGAGCGCTTCTATCGCGATGTCCGGCTGCTGCGCATCTATGAAGGCACCAGCCAGATCCAGCAGACCATCATCGCCAAGCAGATGATCCGCCAGGCCGAAGCGGCCGCCTGATCCTCCCCATTCCCGCAAAGGACATCGCATGCGCAGAGCCGCCATCGTCGCCCCCATCCGCACCGCCGTTGGCAAATATGGCGGTTCTTTGAAATCCTTCAGCGCCGGCGATCTGGGCGCGGTCATCATCAAGGCCTTGATGGAGCGGACGAAGATCGATCCGGAACGGATCGACGATGTCGTCTTCTCCCAAGGCTATGGCAATGGCGAGGCGCCCTGCATCGGCCGCTGGTCGGCGCTGGCGGCGGGTTTGCCCGAAAGCATTCCCGGCGTGCAGCTCGACCGGCGCTGCGGTTCGGGGCTTCAGGCCGTGATCGACGCGGCCATGCGAATCCAGACCGGCGCCGCCGACATCGTCGTCGCCGGCGGGGTCGAGAGCATGTCCAATGTCGAATATTATTCGATGGACCATCGCTGGGGTGCCCGATCGGGATCCACCCAGTTCCATGACCGCCTGACCCGCGGCCGCGTCATGTCGCAGCCGATCGCCCGCTACGGCATCATCAGCGGCATGATCGAGACGGCCAACAATCTCGCCAAGGATTATGACATCAGCCGCGAAGCCTGCGACGAATATGCCGCGATGAGCCATCAGCGCGCCGCAGCCGCCTGGGCCGCCGGCAAGTTCGACGACGAGCTGGTCCCGGTCGCCGTGCCGCAGCGCAAGGGCGATCCGCTGATCTTCGCCATGGACGAGGGCATTCGCGCCGACGCCACGCCGGAATCGCTCGCCCTGTTGAAACCGATCGAGAAGGATGGCGTGGTCACCGCCGGCAATGCCAGCCAGCAGAATGATGCCGCCGCCGCCTGCCTGGTGGTCGCGGAGGACAAGCTGGAGGAACTGGGCCTTGAACCCATGGCCTGGCTGCACAGCTGGGCAGCGGCGGGCTGCGATCCCTCGCGCATGGGCATCGGTCCGGTGCCGGCGGTCGAAAAGCTGTTCGCCCGCACTGGCCTTGGCTGGAACGACATCGATCTGGTGGAACTCAACGAGGCCTTCGCGCCGCAGGTTCTGGCCTGCCTCAAGGGCTGGAACTGGGACGATCGCGACAAGCTCAACGTCAATGGATCGGGCATTTCGCTCGGCCATCCGATCGGCGCGACCGGCGGACGCATCCTCGCCAATCTGCTGCGCGAGTTGCAGCGGCGCGACGGCCGCTATGGCCTGGAAACCATGTGCATTGGCGGCGGTCAGGGCCTGGCCGCCATCTTCGAACGGGCGGTCTGACCACCGCCTTTCGGAAGCCCCCTGGGCCGGCGTCGAGGCATGCGACGCCGGCCCATTTTTTATGTGGTCAGTCGACCGGCCTGCGGTCGGGCGAGAAGGCAATGATCGTCACGCCCAGCAGCGCCACGGTCCCACCTGCAATCATGCCGACCGTGATCGGCGTGCCGAAATAGAGCGAGGCGAAGACCGTCGACATGACCGGCGATGCCAGCATCAGCGGCATGATGGTCGAGATCGGATAGCGTTGCAGCAGCCAGGCGAGCGTCCCCTGCCCCAGCACCGTCGCGCCCAGGCAGGAAAAGGCGAACCAACCGGTCGGCACCCAGCCGACATGGGCCAGCCCCGCAATCGCCGGCCGTTCGAAAATCAGGGCAAAGGGCGCCAGCACCGCCGCGCCCATCAGTCCGTTCCACGCCTGGCCGTTCATCACGCTCACCCTGGTCAGCTTGCGCTGCACCAAGGTCGCGCCGCCCCACACCATCGCCGCGCTGGCCATCACCAATACGGCGGGCACCTCCGCCAATATATGCGGGTCGAACACCAGCGCCACGACCCCGGCAAAGGCCAGCAGCACGCCGACAATCTTGCGCCGGTTGAGCCGCTCGCCCAGCAGCAGCGCGCCCAGCAGCAGCGAGAAGGGCACGCTGAGTTGCCCGGCGATCGCCAGTGCCCCGACATTGGTCGCCATGAACAAAGCCAGGTTCAGCAGCAGCAGGAACAGCCCGCCATTGAGGAAACCATAGAGCATCAGCCAGCCGGTCCGCCCCGGCAGTGGACGCAGCGCCGGCGCACAGATCAGGAAGACCGTCCCCATGCGCAGCGCCACCGACAGCAGTGGCGCGGTCGCGTCCACCACCACCTTCATCGCGATCACGTTGAGCGCGAACATGATATTCACCAGCAACGCCAGTGCCATGCCGCCCGGTCCGAACCGATGGTTCGCCATGGGTCCGCCATCGGCCATTTCCGCATCCTTCCCGCTTCAACCGCCGTTCAGACTCAGACGGCTATTGGTTTATTTATGCACACTGGTATAGATTTTAGCCAGAGAAGAAGGGAAGAGGATTGAGGATGTCGATGAAGCATGTTTCGCGCGTGATGATGTTCGCTATGGCGGTCGCGACCACCGGCCCGGCGCTCGCCCAGGCTGGCGATGCGACCAAGGGCAAGGCGGTCTTCGCCCGCTGCGCCGTCTGCCACTCGGTCGATCCGGGCGTGAAGAAGCTTGGCCCTTCGCTCTCGGGCATATTCGGGCGCACGTCGGGCACCGTGCGCGGCTTCACCTATTCCCCGGCGATGCAGAAGGCCAAGATCCGCTGGGATGCCAAGTCGCTGGACGGCTTCCTTGCCAAGCCCAGCGCCGCCGTCCCCGGCAGCCGTATGGTCTTTGCCGGCCTGCCCAACCCGGCCGATCGCGCCAACCTGCTCGCCTATCTCGCCGGCGCCACCAAGAAATAGCACCAAAAGTATCCTATAGTGCAATAATTCTTGCCCTCCATTCCTGCACCCGCTATCAGAATCATCAACCGATGCAGCAGATAGACGGGGACAGGAGCGGATGGCGATGACAGCGGTCATGACGGACAAGGCAGGCAGCCGATGAGCGGCCGTGCGCTTGAAGGGATCAAGGTTCTCGACCTGTCGCGCGTGCTCGCGGGGCCATGGTCGACCCAGATACTCGCCGACTTCGGTGCCGACGTCATCAAGATCGAACTGCCCGGCCATGGCGACGATACCCGCGCCTGGGGGCCGCCTTTCCTGACCGGCGCGGATGGCCAGCCGGAAATCGGCACCAGCGCCTATTATCTGTCCTGCAACCGCAACAAGCGCTCCGCCGCGATCAACCTGGCGACGCCGCAGGGCGCCGAGCTGATCCGTCGGCTGGCGGCGGAAGCCGACATATTGGTCGAGAATTTCAAGGTCGGGGGCCTGCGCAAATATGGTCTCGACTATGCCAGCCTGAAGGCGATCAACCCGCGCCTCGTCTATTGCTCGATCACCGGCTTCGGCCAGACCGGTCCCTATGCCGACCGGGGCGGCTATGATTTCGTCGCCCAAGGCATGGGCGGCTTCATGAGCATCACCGGCGAAGAGGATGGTGGCCCGCTGCGCGCCGGCGTCGCCATGGCTGACCTGTCGACCGGCATGTTCGCCACCGTCTCCATCCTCGCCGCCCTGCGCCATGCCGAACGCACGGGCGAAGGGCAGCAGATCGACGTGTCGCTGCTCGATACCCAAATCGCGATGCTTGCCAATCAGGGGATGAACTGGCTGGTCGGCGGCATCGTGCCCGGACGCCTGGGCAATCGCCATCCCACCGTCGTCCCCTACAAGACGTTCGAGGTCGCCGACGGCATGATGATCATCGCGATCGGCAATGATCGCCAGTTCCGCGCCTTCTGCACGGAAATGGGCCATGCGGAACTGGGCACCGATCCGCTCTACGCCACCAGCGCCCAGCGCCTCATCAACCGCGACGCGATCGAGGCGAAGGTGCAGGAAATCGTCCGCCCCTTCGCCCGTGACGACCTGATGGCGCGCTTCGTGGCCGCTGGCGTCCCCGCCGGCCCGGTCAACAGCATCCAGGATGTGTTCGAGGACCCGTTCATCGACGCGCGCCAGACCGTCCATCGCTATCGCCGGGAAGAGGATGGGGTCGAGATCCCGACCGTCGCCTATCCCGGCAAGCTGTCGGCGACGCCGGCCGATTATCGTCATTGCCCACCGCGCGTGGGCGAACATAGCCGCGAAATATTGGGGGAATGGCTCGGCCTCGACGACGGTGTGCTTGACGCGCTGACGAGCGACGGCGCGATCGCCCAACGCCCCGTGAAGGAGAGGACACAGGCATGAAGATCGACCAGGGGGTAGCCGCCATCGTCACCGGCGGGGCATCGGGTCTGGGTGAGGCGACGGCCCGCGCCATTGCGGCGCAGGGCGCCAAGGTCGCGCTGTTCGACTTCAACGAGGAAACCGGGACGAAGGTCGCTGCGGACATCGGCGGCACCTTCTGCAAGGTCGATGTCACCGACGAGGCCTCGGTCGATGCCGGCTTTGCCAAGGCACGCGCCGCCCATGGCCAGGAGCGTATCCTGGTCAATTGCGCCGGCACCGGCAATGTCATCAAGACCGCCAGCCGCGACCGCGAGACCGGCGAGATCAAGGCCTTCCCGACCGACCAGTTCGAACGGATCATCCAGATCAACCTGATCGGCACCTTCCGCTGCTGCGCCAAGTCGGCCGCCGGCATGCTGAGCCTCGATCCGCTGGAGGACAAGGCGCGCGGCGTCATCATCAATACTTCCAGCGCGGCGGCGGTCGACGGCCAGATCGGCCAGGCGGCCTATTCCGCGTCGAAGGGCGGCATCGTCAGCCTGACCCTGCCGATGGCGCGTGACCTGATGGGCGAAGGCATCCGCGTAAACGCGATCCTGCCCGGTATCTTCGACACGCCGCTGATGGCGCGGGCCAGCGACAAGGTGCGCGATGCGCTGTCGGCCACCGTTCCCTTCCCCAAGCGTTTCGGCAAGCCCGAGGAATTTGCCGCGATGGCGCTGGCGATGATCGAGAATGACTATTGGAACGGCGAATATGTGCGGCTCGACGGTGGCCTGCGCATGCCGCCGCGCTGAGGGAGAGGGACGATGTCCGAAGAAGCGCAGCCCGAATTCGTGACCTACAATGTGGTGGACGGCGTCGCCTGGGTAATGCTGAACCGCCCCCAATATGGCAATGCCCAGAATTACCGGCTGCTCGGCCAGCTCGACGACGCCTTCAAGCGCGCGGTCGAGGATGACGGGGTCAAGGTGATCGTGCTCGGTGGCGAGGGCAAGCATTTCTCCGCCGGCCATGACATCGGCACCCCGGACAAGGACAGCCACATGCCGCGCACGCGCACCAGCATGTGGTGGGACCATCTGAACAAGGGCGGCGCCGAACGCCAATATGTGCTGGAACAGGACGGCTATCTGGGCCTGTGCCGGCGCTGGGCCGACATCCCCAAGCCGATGATCGCCATGGTGCAGGGCGCGTGCATCGCCGGCGGGCTGATGCTGGCCTGGGTCTGCGACCTCATCATCGCCTCGGAAGACGCATTCTTCCAGGATCCGGTGCAGCGCATGGCCCAGCCGGGGGTCGAATATTTCGCCCATGCCTTCGAACTGCCGACCCGCGTCGCGCGCGAACTGCTGCTGCTCGGCCGCCGCATGCCGGCCCAGCGCGCCTATAATTTCGGCATGGTGAACGAGATTTTCCCGCGCGAAACGCTGCGTGAGGAAGTGGCCAAGATCGCCGGCGAAATCGCCCAGCATGAACGGTTCGGCCTGGCCCTGACCAAGCAGGCGTTCAACTTCGTCGAGGATGCGCGCGGCAAGCGGCAGGTGATGGATAGCGTGTTCCATATGCACCATCTCGCCCATGCCCATAATCAGCTGATGACCGGCAATCTGGTCGGCGGCCTCGATGCCAAGGCAATGGCATCGGCGAACAAGAAGCAGGCGGGGGAAGGATGAGCGCGACCATGGAGATGGACAAGAATATCCTGGTCCTGCCCGATCTGCCGGCGCTGCTGTCCGGTGCGGCCGATGCCGCCCACGCCTTCGCCGCCGCCGCCCGCCCGCATGTGAAGACGCGGATCAGCAATGCGGACGGCAAGGTCGATCGCGTCCTCGCCGATGTCGAGCAGCATGTCGTCCACGGCTTTGGCTGGTTCGCCGCCTATGCCGAAATGCTGCGCGAAGTCGCCAGCTGGGCGGCCAGTCTCGACGCCCAGGGCAGCTTCGGCGAGATAGAGGCACTGCTCGCCCAGTTGCTCTTCGCCGAATATGGCGCGCAGATGCTGGGCGGCATCCCGATGAACCAGGGCGAAGTGATCCGCCCCACCGACCTCACCGACGATCTCTCTGCGCTCGACGCCCCGGCCTTGCGCACCCTCATCCGCAGTGGCGGCGGCCAGGCGGTGAAGAGCGCGATTGCCGGCCACCTGGTCGATGCGCGCGGCCGGGCGACGCTGGAAAATTGCGGCCTGGACGAGATGTTCGACATGGTGCGCGACCAGTTCTTCGCTTTATCGAACGAGAAGGTCGCGCCTTTCGCCCATGAATGGCATCTCAAGGACGAACTCATCCCGTTGCCGCTGGTCCAGGAACTGGGCGAGATGGGCGTGTTCGGCATGACCATTCCGGAGGAGTTTGGCGGCCTTGGCATGGGCAAGACCGCGATGTGCGTCGTGTCGGAAGAATTGTCGCGCGGCTGGATCGGCGTCGGCAGCCTCGCCACCCGGTCGGAAATCGCGGCAGAACTGATCCTGACCGGCGGTACCGCCGAGCAGAAGGCCCATTGGCTCCCGCAGATCGCCAATGCCGCGATCCTGCCGACCGCCGTCTTTACAGAGCCTGACACCGGCTCCGACCTTGGCGCGCTGCGCACGCGCGCGACGCTCGCCGACGGCGAATATCGGGTCAGCGGCAACAAGACCTGGATCACCCATGCGGCCCGCGCCGACGTGATGACCCTGCTGGTCCGCACCGATCCCGACACCCGCAACTATAGCGGCCTGTCGATGCTGATCGCGCCCAAGCAGCGCGGCACCGTCGACGCCCCCTTCCCCACGCCCGGCATGAGCGGCGGCGAAATCGAGGTGATCGGCTATCGCGGCATGAAGGAATATGAGATCGGCTTCGACGATTTCCGCGTGCCCGCCGCCAATCTGCTCGGCGGAGTCGAGGGCCAGGGCTTCAAGCAGTTGATGGCAACCTTCGAAAGCGCCCGTATCCAGACCGCTGCCCGCGCCATCGGCGTCGCCCAGGCGGCGCTCGACATCGGCCTTTCCTACGCGCTCGACCGCAAGCAGTTCGGCCGGCCGATCTTCGACTTCCCGCGCGTCGCCAACAAGCTGGCGATGATGGCGGCGGAGATCATGGGCGCGCGCCAGCTCACCTATTTCGCCGCCCGGCGCAAGGATGAGGACAAGCGCTGCGATCTGGAGGCCGGCATGGCCAAGCTGATCGGCGCGCGGGTCGCCTGGGCGGCCGCCGACAATGCGCTGCAGATCCATGGCGGCAACGGCTTCGCCACCGAATATCAGGTCAGCCGCCTGCTGGCCGACGCGCGCATCCTCAACATCTTCGAGGGCGCCGGCGAAATCCAGGCCCAGGTCATCGCCCGCCGCCTGCTCGACGAAGCCAATTGAAGGATCGGCCCTTCCCCGCCACCGGGGAAGGGCCGATCCATTCCCCTCAGAGCCGTTCCACGATCGTCACATTGGCCATGCCGCCGGCCTCGCACATGGTCTGGAGGCCATAGCGCGCGCCACGATCGTGGAGGGCACTGACCAGCGTCGCCATCAGCTTGGCGCCCGATCCGCCCAACGGATGGCCCAGCGAAATCGCCCCGCCATGCACGTTGAGCCGCGCCGGATCGGCGCCCAGCGCCTTGGCCCAGGCCAGCGGCACCGGCGCGAACGCTTCGTTCACTTCATAGAGATCGATCTCGCCCAGCGTCATGCCCGCCCGTGCCAGCGCCCGCTCGGTCGCCGGGATCGGCGCCTCCAGCATGATGATCGGATCATGCCCCAGCACGGTCATTTCATGCACCCGCGCCAGCGGCGTCAGGCCATGGGTCTTGAGGCCCCGTTCATTGACGATCAGCAGCGCCGCGGCGCCATCGCAGATCTGGCTGGCATTGGCGGCGGATATCACCCCGCCCTCCTGCAACAGCTTGACGCTGGCAATCTTCTCCAGGCTGGCGTCGAAGCGAATGCCCTCATCCACCTTGTGGACCAGCTTTTCGCCCTCGGCGGTCTCGACCTCCAGCGGCACTATCTCCGCGTCGAACTTGCCGGCCTGCGTCGCCGCCGCCGCGCGATGATGGCTCTCCAGTGCATAGGCGTCGAGCGTCGCACGGTCGAAGCCATATTTGCGGGCCATCATCTCGGCCCCGCCAAACTGGCTGAACGGCGTGTCGGGATAGCGCGCCTCGATCCCCGGACTGCGATAGGTGCCGAACCCATGCTTGGCCGCCAGCGTCCAGGGCAGCCCCATCGGCACGCGCGTCATGCTCTCGACACCGGCGGCGATCACCACGTCCTGCACTCCCGCCATCACCGTCGCGGCGGCGAAATGCAGCGCCTGTTGCGACGAACCGCACTGGCGGTCGACATGGGTGCCGGGCACGGATTCGGGCAGGCCGCTCGCCAGCACGGCGTTGCGGGCGATGTTCGCCCCCTGCTCGCCGCCGGGACAGGCACAGCCCATGATGACATCCTCGATCGCGGCCGGATCGATCCCGCTGCGGCCCACCAGTCCCGCCAGCACGCGCCCGGCCAGGTCGGCAGGATGCACCCCTGCCAGCCTGCCGCCCCGCTTGCCACCGGCGCTGCGCGCCACGGCCGCAATATATGCCTCCGCCATCCGACTCCTCCAATTATATACCTAGATGCAATTTTATTGCCTTACCCCGCCCGTTCGGCAGGACCAAGGCAATTATGCACCAACGGAAAATATTTGGAGGTGCTCGGGCAGGTCGACATCGTCGGCGAGACCGGGCCGCCGGAGGATCGACACGCGATGCCCGGCTCGTTCCGCCTCCCCGAGATGGGCGGCACAGCTGCCCGGCCCGAAACGCAACGGGATAAGGCCGGGCCGTTTCAGCAACAGCGCGTTGGTCCCCTGCCCCTCTCGGTCGGTGGCGATCACGACATCGGCGGGTTCCTGCACCATCGCGCGCAGGTCCGCAGCCGCCAGCATCGGCAGGTCCGCGCTCAGGATCAGCACCGGGCGATCGGCCGGCAATGCCTGCATCGCCGCCATCAGCGCCGGCACATGGCCGGGTTCCCGCTCAGTCAGAACCCTCGCGCCCCGCTCGGTCGCGAAACCGCGTACCTCCGGGCAGACGCTGACGACATGCACGGCCGCATCCGGGATCGCATCGCGCGCCACTGCCAGCACATGCCCCAATAATTGCCGGCACAGCGCCGCCCGATCCCGTGGCCCCAGCACCTGCGACAGCCGGCTCTTGCCCTGCGCGAAGCTCTTGGCCGGGATCAGGATCGACAGGGTCATGGCGCCGCGCGCCGCAAGGCGGCCGCAAAATCGATCATCTGAGCGGCCAATGCCCGCTGCTGATCGACATTGCGCATCAATATGTCGGCACTGCGCACCGCCAGTCCATCGTCAGACCAGCCCTGCGCATCGACACCGTCCACCATCAGCCCGTCGATCAGCCCGTCATAATGGCGGGCGATCGTCGCCGGGGTCGTCGGCAGGCCCAGTTCGGTCATGATCTTGGCCGCCGGCCCCTTGACCGCCTGCCCGGCGATGAAGGGCGACAGCGCCACGCACGGTACGCGCCGCGCCACCAATCTGTCCCGCACACCCGGCACCGCCAGGATCGGGTCGATCGACAGGATCGGGTTGGACGGACAGAGGATGATCGCCTCCAGCGCCGGATCATCCAGCGCCGCCACCAGACCGGCACTCGGCCGCGCCGCTGCTGCGCCGTCGAACCGGATCGATTTGAAGCGCGGCCCGCATTGATGGCGCACGAAATAATCCTGGAAGGCCATTTCGCCCTGGTCGGTATCGATCATCGACCGGACCGGATCGTCGCTCATCGGCACGATCGCGGGCCCGATGCCCAGCCGCGCGGCGATGTCCGCCGTGACCGAAGACAGCGTGCCCTCGCGCAGCAACGCCGTGCGCAGCACATGGGTCGCCAGATCCCGATCGCCCAGGTTGAACCAGCTTTCGCCGCCCAGCCGCCTTGTCGCGTCCATGAAGGCCCAGCTTTCATCGGCCACGCCCCAGCCCCGCACGCTATCGTTCATGCCGGCGAGCGCATAGGTGACGCTGTCGATGTCGGGCGAGATATGCAGCCCCATATGGACGAAATCATCGCCCGTGTTGACGGCAATGGTCAGTGCGCCGGCCGGCACGACGCCGGCCAGGCCATTGGCCAGCTTGGCGCCGCCGACGCCCCCGGCCAGGGCCAGCACGCTCATGGGAACAGGTCCATCGCCGGTTCGCGGATCAGTTCGGCCGCGCTGCCCTCATTGCGGCCCCGCGCAATGCCCCGCGCCACGACGATCGGCCGGCCTTCGCCGGCCTGCCCCATGATCAGCGAGGCGGCGGCCGCCACCTCGTCGGCCAGGCCCAGTTCGCTGGTCTGCAACGGCCGACCATGCAGGTCCGGCTCGCCGCGCAGGTCGAGCAGGCCGCTCATGCCGGCGACGCCGATCGCCACGCCACAGGTGCCCTTGCGCCAGGCCCGGCCCAGGCTGTCGATGATGACCACCGCGATGTCGACGCCCAGCGCATCACGCACTGCCTGCCGCAGCGCCGCAGCGCTGCCATCGGGATCGAGCGGCAGCAGCAGCGCGACACCATCCTCATCCTGCGCGATATTGGATTGGTCGATCCCGGCATTGGCCAGAACCAGACCCAGCCGATGGCGCACGATCAGCACGCCCGGCCGGACCCGCATCAGTTTCTCGCTCTCCGACAGGATCAGTTCGACCAGCCTGGGATCCTTGTGGCATTGCGCTGCCAGATCGATCGCCTCGTCCGAGGGCGACACGCTGGCCAGCGGCACCGCGCGGCCCTCCGCCTTGGATATGATCTTCTGCGCCAGCACGACGATGTCGCCATCCTGCAGCGACAGGCCATTGGCATGGCAGGCCGACAGCAGCATGGCCGACAGATCGTCGCCCGGCGCAACCATGGGAACCCCGTTCAGGGCCGATAATGTGACGGCGGCCGGTGCGACTATCATGGATGCAGCTTACACTCCGGTGATGCGAATACCCGATCCGGGCACCTTGTACCGCCGATTGAGCGCAATCAAGACCGACGTAAGTCCTTCTGCAACAACCGAATTGCACAAAGGCCCGGCATTCCAGGCGCGCAGGCCGATTTCCTGCGCCAGTGCGACCACCTGGTCCGCCGCCTCGCTGTCGTCGGCACAGACCAGCACGTCGCACTCGATCTCCTCGTCCAGCTTGGTCAGGTGATGCGCGCTGATATTCTGGAAGGCGGACACGACGCGGACGCCATCGCCCAGCATCTTCTGCACCGCCTCGACCGCCGATCTGCCATCGGGCAACTGCACCCGGCTGACCTTGGGCGGCACCAGCGGCACGGTCACGTCGATCAATATCTTGCCCGCCAGCGCGTCGGCGACATCCTTCACCGTCGATTGCTGCGCAGCATAGGGCACGGCCAGCACGATGATGTCCGCCTGCGCCGCCGCATCGGGATTGGCGGCGCCGACGACCGAACTCCCGCCCAGCGTCGCGTTCATCGCATCGGCCGCTTCCTGCGCCCGCTCGGCGGTGCGGCTGCCGATGATGACCTTGTGCCCCTTGTGCGCCCAGCGCAGCGCCAGGCCGCCGCCTTCCTTGCCGGTCCCGCCAAGCACGGCGATCGTCGCCAAAGCCTCATTCTGCATATTCAAACCTCTCCTGGTTCGTATCGGCCTCGCGCCGCCGCTTGCGCGGGGGCGTCAGGACCATGGGTGTCAGTTCCGCCGCGGTCATTCCGCGTGCATGGATATCCTCGCTCACCCCGCCATAGGCGGTGCTGCGCTGCCGGGGCGTGCGGTCGATCGACCGGATCAGCGCCTCCATCGCGGCGGGTGGCATTTCCTGGCCATGCTGGGTGCCGGCCGCGCGCGAGATGCTCTCGTTCATCAGCGTGCCACCCAGGTCATTGGCGCCGCCCTCCAGGCAGGCCTTCACCCCTTCCGGCCCCAGCTTGACCCAGCTGGTCTGGATCGACCGGATATGCGGGTGCAGCGCCAGCCGCGCGACCGCATGCATCAGCCGCACCTCGCGGAAGGTCGGGCCATGGCGCGACTGGCCACGCACGCCCATCGGCGCTTCCATATGGACGAAGGGCAAGGGCACGAATTCGGTGAAGCCGCCGGTCCGCCGCTGCAGGTCGCGGATGCGGATCAGGTGCCTTGCCCAGTGGCGCGGCGTATCGACATGGCCGAACATGATCGTCGCGGTGGTGGTGAAGCCGACACGATGCGCGGTCTCGATCACCTCCAGCCATTGCGCCGTGTCCAGCTTGTCGGGGCAGATGATCGCCCGCACCTCGTCATCCAGTATCTCGGCCGCCGTGCCGGGCAGCGTGTCGAGGCCCACCGCCTTCAGCCGGCGCAGAAAGTCCTCGACCGGCAGGCCCAGCGTCGCCGCCCCCTGCCACACTTCCAGCGGGGAAAAGGCGTGGATGTGCATCTCGGGCACCGCCGCCTTCACCGCTCGGGCCAGGTTCAGATAGGTGTCGCCGGTATAATGGGGGTGGATGCCACCCTGCAGGCAGACTTCGGTGCCGCCCCGCTCCCACGCCTCGCGGGTGCGGCGGACCACTTCCTCCAGGTCCAGGTCATAGGGCTTGCCGCGCAGCGCCTCCGCCTTGTCGCCCTTGGAAAAGGCGCAGAAGCTGCATTTATAGGCGCAGATATTGGTGTAGTTGATGTTGCGGTTGACGACATAGCTGATCGTGTCGCCCATCTCCTGCATCCGCAGTGCGTCCGCACTGGCGCAGACATGTTCCAGGTCGGTTTCGCGCGCGGTGAACAGCGTCTCGATCTCGGCTTCTTCCAGCAGCGCCCCGGCCATCGCCCGGTCGACGATCGCCGCGATCACCGGATCGACCGGCAGCGCCGACGGACGCGTGACGCGCGGCTCCAGCGCGATGCCCGGCGACCAGCTATCCTCGCGCGCAAAGCCCATCGCATCGGCATGGGCCAGCACATGGCGGACCATCGCCTGGTCCTGCCAGCGGTCATTATCCTGCGCATAGGCGGGATAGACCGGCAGCCGGGCGACCAGCATCCGCCCTTCGCCCTCGGTCGCGGCGCGCAGCCGCTCGACCGCCGGCCAGGGGGCTTCCGGGTTCACATGGTCGGGCGTCACCGGCGACACGCCGCCCCAATCGTTGATCCCCGCCGCCATCAGCCGGGGGAAGTCCGCCGCCGACAGGTTGGGCGGCGCCTGGATATTCATCTCTGGCCCCAGGATCAGCCGCGCCACCGCGATCGTCCACAGCAGATCGTCCATGTCCGGCTCGGGCGCATTGGCCATCACCGTACGTTCCTTGGCCCGGAAATTCTGGACGATCACTTCCTGAATATGGCCATAGCCATCCTGCAGGTCGCGGATCGCCTCCAGCGCCTCGATCCGTTCCTCGCGCGTCTCGCCTATGCCGATCAGGATGCCAGTGGTGAAGGGAATGGCCAGTTCACCCGCCAGCCGGATCGTCTCCAGCCGCGCCGCCGGTTCCTTGTCGGGCGAGCGATAATGGGCGCCGCCCTTGCGGCACAGCCGGTCGGACACCGACTCTAGCATCAGCCCCTGCGACACCGATACCCGGCGCAGACCGGCCATTTCCTCGCGGGTCATGACCCCGGCATTGATGTGCGGCAGCAGCCCGGTCTCGTCGCGCACCAGCGCCGCCATTTCCTCCAGATAGGACAAGGTGCTGTCATGGCCGAGGCGCGCCAGTTCCTCGCGCGCTGCGGCGAAACGCAGTTCCGGCTTGTCGCCCAGCGTGAACAGCGCTTCGGTGCAGCCCGCAGCCTTGCCGGCGCGTGCCACCGCCAGCACTTCCTCGCGCGTCATATAGGCGTTCTCGCCCGGCCGGGGCGGCTGCGAGAAGGTGCAATAATGACAAAGATTGCGGCATAGCTGGGTCAGCGGGATGAAGATCTTGCGCGACCAGCTCTGCACCCGGCCATGGCCTTCGTCGCGCAGCGCCGCCGCCTGCGCCATCAGTTCGGCCAGCGGCATCGCCAGCAGCTCTGCCGTGCGCGCGTGCTCCGCTTCGCCGATCCTTTCCGTAACTGCCATCATCCCGCTCCGCTTGTTTCGTCTTCTATGTTCTGATTGTGATTGCGCCCCGGTTCAACCGACAGGGCCGGGTCGATCCGCAATAGCGCCGTCGCGTTGCCCCAATCCCTTGAGCATCGCCGCCGGCAGGTCCGCCGGCGCTTCCAGCAACGCCACCAGCGTCTGCAGGAAATGCTCGACACTCGCCTCGCTGCCCCACATCGGATGCGCGCGGCTCTCGTCCGCCAGCGCCCGCTGCCGCGCCGACAGCACGGCGCTCAGATACGCCCCCATGAACACGAAGCGCTGGTTCTGCAACGCCACCGGCAGATCCGCCATCATGCCCCGCAGATGATCGAGGCATCGGCCATAGGCATTGTTCCAGGCCGGATCGATCGCATCCAGCATCATGTCGCGATGGGTCATGGCAAAGATGACGATGAACTGGACATAATGGCTATCGGGCAGCGCCAGCACCGGCCGCACCAATATCTCCACCACTTCGCGGATCGAGCGCGGCCCGCCCTGCGCCTCCAGCCCGTCGAGCGCCGCATTGCGCTCCCGCTCCAGCGCCATCGCCCCGTCCATTACCAGCGCCCGGACCAGCGCCTCCTTCGACCCGAAATAGTAACTGACGGCACCGTGATTCTTCTGCCCCGCCGCCGCCGCAATCTCGCGCACGGTCACGCCATCCACGCCCTTTTCGGCGAACAGGCGCAACGCCACCTGCTTGATCTGCTCGGCAGCGGATCCGCGGGTGGCATCTTCGGCCTTGGCGAGTTGAAGTCTGACCATGAGTGCAATTTCTCATTGCAATGATGGTTCGTCAAGTGCATTATCCAATTGACCTAATCGACGGCTAACAGTCGAAAAAAGCGAGGGATGCCTAAGTGGAATCAGCGGTCGACATCGAGTCGCTGGCGGCGTGGATGACGGATCAGGGGCTTGGCTCCGGTCCGATCGACAACGTGACGCCGCTTGCCGGGGGGACGCAGAATATCCTGCTGCGCCTGACCCGCGACGGCCGCGACTATATCTTCCGTCGCCCGCCGGCGCACCCCCGCCCCAACAGCAATGAAACGATGCGGCGCGAGGCCCGACTGCTGCGCGCCATCGCCGGCACCAACGTGCCCCATCCCGCGCTGATCGCCGATTGCGGCGACGAAAGCGTGCTGGGCGTCGCCTTCTACCTGATGGAGCCGGTCGATGGCTTCAATCCGGTCGGCCAGCTGCCCATGCCCCATGCCGGATCGCCCGCGATGCGCCATGCCATGGGCCTGGCGCTGGTCGACGGCATCGCCGCATTGGGCGCGCTCGATCATCAGGCGCTCGGCCTCGCCGATTTCGGCCGGCCCGACAATTTCCTCGGCCGCCAGGTCGATCGCTGGCGCAGCCAGCTTGCCGGCTATGGCGAATTTGCCGACTGGACCGGGCCGCAGGCGCTGCCCAGCGTCGACGCCATCGCCGCCTGGCTGGAACGGCACCGCCCAGCCGATTTCACGCCCGGCATCATGCATGGCGACTATCATCTCGCCAATGTCATGTACCGCCCCGACAGCGGCGATCTTGCCGCGATCATCGACTGGGAACTGGCGACGATCGGCGATCCACTGCTCGACCTGGGCTGGGTGCTGGCAACCTGGCCCGACGGCAGCGGCGCCAGCACCGTGTCGGTCACGCCGTGGGAGGGGTTCCCGACGCCCGCCGAGCTGGTCGCCCGCTATGGCGCCGGCTCCGCGCGTGATCTGTCTGCGGTCGACTGGTATCATGTCCTCGCCTGCTACAAGCTCGGCATTCTGCTCGAAGGCACCCATGCCCGCGCCTGCGCCGGCAAGGCCCCACGCGACACCGGCGATCGGCTGCACAGCCGCGCCATCCACCTTTTCGACCGCGCCCAGGCGCTGATCCGCTGACATGCAGGAAGGATGTTCCCCCTTGGGCAATGAACTGGACTTCACCGGAAAGACGGTGCTGGTGGTCGGCGGATCGAGCGGCATCGGCAATGGCATGGCCCAGGCCTTTCTGAAGCGCGGCGCCCGCGTCCATGTCTGGGGCACGCGCGCCAGCGCCGCCGACTATGCCGGCGAGGAAGGGTCGGATCTGGACGGCATCGGCTATACCCAGGTCGATGTCAGCGATCCCGCCGCGATCGCAGCCGCGCCCGCCCCCTTCGATGCGCTCGACATCCTCATCCATTCGCAGGGCGCCGTCCTCTATCGCCGCCAGGAGTTCGAGGTCGACGGCTGGAACAAGGTGATGGCGGTCAATCTCAACTCCATCCTCCACATCTCCAACCGCTTCAGGGATGCGCTGGCCGCCACGAAAGGCGCCGTCATCGTCGTCAGCTCGATCGGCGGGTTCAAGGCGACCTTCGGCAACCCCGCCTATGCCGCGTCCAAGGCCGGCGCGGTCAATCTGGTCCGCGCGCTCGCCATCGCC
Organism: Sphingobium sp. MP9-4; assembly: GCF_005281675.1. Taxonomy (NCBI): domain Bacteria; kingdom Pseudomonadati; phylum Pseudomonadota; class Alphaproteobacteria; order Sphingomonadales; family Sphingobiaceae; genus Sphingobium; species Sphingobium sp. MP9-4. Next base: position 200,540 of record NZ_LUFI01000002.1, read on the forward strand.
TGGGCGGGCGAGGGCATCCGCGTCAACGGCATCGCCCCCAGCCTGGTCGATACCAAGATGACCAAGGTGACGATGGAGAATGACGAGCGGCGCGACCGCGCGCTGTCGCGCATCCCGCTCGGCCGCTTCGGCTCAGTGGAGGAGATGGCTGGCGTCGCCCTGTTCCTCGCCTCCCCCCTCTCCACCTACATCTGCGGGCAGACGCTGATCGTGGACGGCGGCCTCACGCTGACCTGATCCCCCTGCCCGCCTTCGCCCCATTTCCCAAAAGGACCGATCGCATGGATTTCGAATATTCCGACAAGGTGCAGGCGCTGCGGGCGCAGCTCACCGATTTCATGGACGCCCATGTCTATCCGATCGAGAAGGAACGGGATCATTTCCACCATGATCCCGCCCATCTGTGGCAGCGCTGGCCGGGCACCGAGACGATCAAGGCGAAGGCGAAGGAAGCGGGCCTGTGGAACCTGTTCCTGCCGCATGAATATGGGGCATGGAGCCCCGGCCTCACCAACCTCGAATATGCGCCGCTGGCCGAACTGATGGGCCGGGTGATCGGATCATCGGAATATTATAACTGCTCCGCGCCCGACACCGGCAATATGGAAGTGCTCGCCCGCTACGGCACGCCCGAGCAGCAGGAGAAGTGGCTCAAGCCCCTGCTCGCCGGCGATATCCGCTCCTGCTATGTCATGACCGAGCCGGGCGTTGCCTCGTCCGACGCCACCAATGTCGAAACGACGATCGTCGCGGATGGCGACGACTATGTCATCAATGGCCGCAAATGGTGGATTTCGGGCGCGCTCGACCCGCTGACCAAAGTCTATATCCTGCTCGGCCGCACCCCCAATGCGGACCGGCCGCGCCACCAGCAGCATTCGCAGATCCTGATCCCGGCCGACACGCCGGGGATAGAGATCGTCCGCCCGCTCGACGTGATGAACGCCGTCCATTCGCCAGGCGGCCATGCCGAAATGGTCTTCAAGGATGTGCGCGTGCCCAGGGAAAATCTGATCCTGGGCGAAGGACGCGGGTTCGAGATCGCCCAGGGCCGCCTGGGGCCGGGCCGCATCCACCACTGCATGCGCCTCATCGGCCAGGCCCAGCGCGCGCTCGAATATATGGCCCGCCGCGTCGATAGCCGCGTCGCCTTCGGCCGCAAGCTCGCCGACCAGGGCAGCATCCGCCAGGATATCGCCTTGTCCTTCTGCGAGATCGAGCAGGCCCGGCTGCTGACGCTCAAGGCTGCCGACGCGATGGACCGCCATGGCAACAAGGTTGCCAAGGATCTGATCGCCGCGATCAAGATCGTCGCCCCGCGCATGACCCAGACGGTCGCCGACCGGGCGATGCAGGTGTTCGGCGGCATCGGCATGGCCAGCGACTTCCCGCCAGCCGCCGCCTTCATGAATGCGCGCTACCTGCGCCTCGCCGACGGGCCGGACGAAGTCCACATGGCCCAGCTTGGCAAGCTCAAGATCGCCGAACTCAACGCACTGCCGCAACGCTGAACCCCGACACAGGGCGAAGGGAAGGATCATGCTGATGACCAGCCAGGAGAGAGCCCCGGACGGCGGCGACACCCAGCAACTGGGCACCGCTTGGTGGATGGTGGCGGTGCTGTTCGGCCTCTATGTCCTGTCCTGGGTCGACCGGCTGATCGTGTCGATGCTGGTCACGCCGATCAAGGCTCATCTGCTGCTGAGCGATGTCCAGGTCAGCATGATCACCTCGACCTCCTTCGCCATCTTCTATGCCATGTTCGGCCTCCCGCTCGGTTGGGCGGCGGACCGTTATTCGCGCCGCTGGATCATCTTCGGCGGGGTCGCGCTCTGGGCCGTTGCCACCACGGCCTGCGGCTTCGCGCAAAGCTATGAGGCGCTGCTGGTCGGCCGCATTTTCGTCGGCGTGGGGGAGGCGGCACTACTGCCCGCCGCCTATTCGCTGATCGCCGACGCCTTCCCGCCGCGCCTGCTGACCCGCGCCACCTCCACCTTCCAGATGGCGGGCAAGGTCGGCTCAGCAACGGCATTTGCCCTGGGCGGCGTCGCCATCGCCTTCGCCGCCGCGCATAGCGGCATCCATATTCCCTTCCATGGCCCGGCCCAGCCCTGGCAGTTGGTCATGATGATGGTCGGCGTGCCCGGCCTGCTCATCGCCCTGCTGGTCTTCACCTTCCCCGAACCCGGCCGCCGCGGCGCGACCAGGACCGCGCGCCCGGTCGCGGAAAAGGGCGCGATCGCCGGTTTCGTGCGCCAGAACTGGCGGCTGCTGGCGCTCATGCTGGTCGGCACATCCTGCCTTGCCATGTGCGGCTATTCGATGACCAACTGGGTGCCCGCCTATATCGAACGGCATTTCGGCTGGAAGCCGGTGCAATATGGCGTGGCGTTGAGCCTGATGAACATCGTTTCGGCCGTGTCGCTGGTGATCAACGGCTGGATCGTCGACCGCCTGTTCACGCGCGGCATGACGGATGCGCATCTGCGCTTCTACAGCTGGCTGATCCTCGGCTTCCTGCCGGTGATCGCCTATATGTTCTTCGCCACCAACGTCTATGTCTTCCTGGTCTGCTACTGCGTCGCGCAGTTCATCACCGTGCCCTTCATGGTCTATGTCTCCTCGATCATGGGGCTGATCGCACCGGCGACGATCCGCGCGCGGATGCTGGCCTTCTTCCTGTTCGTCTTCACCATATTGGGCCTGGGCGCCGGCCCGGCGATCGTCGCCGCGCTCACCCAATATGTCTTCCGGTCGGAAGCCGCGCTGGGCCAGTCGCTGGCGGTGGTCGTCACCGTCTGCTCGGTCGTCGCCCTCCTCTCCTTCCGCATGGCCCTGCGCTATCTCGCCCCCACCATCGCCGCGCGTGCCGTCCACGCACCGGCCGCCTGAAAGGACGCCTGATGTCACTCACCCTCCAGGCTGTCGCGCCCGACCGTCGCACCGACATGGCGCTGACCGACGAGCGCGTCTCGCTCGACTGGCTGCAACTGGATGATCGGCTGAACCGCGCCGCCAATGCCTTGAACGGCCTCGACCTGCATGAACGGCGCGTCGCCGTCTTCGCGCCCAACAGCGCAGAAACCGTGATCGCCTATGTCGCCTGTCTGGAGGCCGGCATTTCCAGCGTCCCGGTCAGCTTCCACCTCACCCCGTCGGAGGCCGCCTATATCCTCAAGGACAGCGGCGCCGTCGCCCTGCTGGTCGGCCCGGAAACGATGGAGGCGGGCCTCGCCGCCGCGGCCGAAGCCGGCGTCGCCACCGTCATCGGCTGGCGCTGTCCCGATCGCGAAGGCCTGATCCATTGGGAAGCGTGGCTCGCCGCCGCCTCAACCGCGGAGCCTGACCCCAGCGTCGCGCCGCTGCCCCATCTCCATTATACCTCCGGCACCACCGGCCGGCCCAAGGCGACCGAGACCCCGCCGCAATATTTCCCGCGCGTCGCCACGGTGCAGGCGCTGGCGGAAACGGTGCGCGCCCGCATCACCCCCTCGCCCGGCATCGCCGTCGGCCCGCTCTACCATACCGGCCCGCTTGGCATGGCCCGCAACGTGTTCGGCGGCATGAGCCTCATCACGGTCGAGCATTTCGACGCGGAAAGGGCGCTGGCGCTGATCGAGAAATATCGGGTCGCCGGATCGGTCATGGTTCCCACCCATTTCCAGCGCATGCTCGCCCTGCCGGAAGATGTCCGCGCGAAATATGACGTTTCCAGCATCCAGCGCCTCGCCCATACCGGCGCGGCCTGTCCCCGCGCGGTCAAGCAGGCGATGATCGACTGGTTCGGCCCGGTGCTGGTGGAGGCCTATGGCGGCACCGAGGCTGGCTCGACCACCTTCATCACCTCGCCCGAATGGCTGGAACGCCCCGGCTCGGTCGGGCGCGCCTTGGCCCCATTCGAAACCGTCATCTATGGCGATGATGGCGCGGTGCTGGGCGCCAACGAGGTTGGCCAGGTCTATTTCCGCGACACCAGCGGCCATGGCATCGTCTATCGCGGCGACCCGGAAAAGACCGCCGCCGCCCATATCGCGCCCGGCATCTTCACCCTGGGCGAAATGGGCTATGTCGATGATGCGGGCTATCTCTTCATCACCGATCGCGTATCCGACATGATCGTGTCGGGCGGCGTCAACATCTATCCGGCGGAATCCGAACATGTGCTGCTGCGCCATCCCAAGGTGGCCGACATCGCCGTGGTCGCCGCCCCCAATGCGGAAATGGGCGAGGAAGCCCGCGCGCTGGTGATCCCGCGCGATCCAGCCGATCCGCCCAGCGCTGACGAACTCAACGCCTTCTGCCGCGCCAGCCTTGCCGGTTATAAATGCCCGCGCGGCTACGAGATGGTCGATGACATCGGCCGCACCATCATGGGCAAGGTCAACAAGAAGGCGCTGCGCCAGCGCTTCTGGCCGTCCGACCGGACGATCGGGGGCTGATCTTCATGCGTCTTGCGTCCCTCACTCTGCCGCTTCTGGCTCTACTCGCCGCCTGCGCGCCCTCCGGTCAGGCCCGGCGCGACGGCACCGACTGGCCCGGCTATGGCGGCATCGACGAAAATCACTACAGCCCGCTGAAGGACATCAACGACCATAATGTCGGCCGGCTCGGCCTCGCCTGGTATCAGGATATCGACGGCGGCGGCTCCAGCCTGACCGCGCCGATCGCGGTCGACGGCATCCTTTATTATGCCTCGGGCTACAGCGTCGTTCACGCGGTCGACGCTGCCACCGGCCATGAACTATGGACCTATGACCCGCAAAGCTGGAAGGTCGCCGACCAGAAGATGCGCGGCGCCTGGGGCAGTCGCGGCATCGCCTATGACAATGGCGCCGTCTATGTCGGCACGATCGACGGCCGGCTGATCGCCATCAACGCCCGCACCGGGCACAGGCTCTGGTCGACCCAGACCATCGGCAAGGATGACGAACGCTATATCAGCGGCGCCCCCTGGGTGTTCAACGGCAAGGTCTTGATCGGCCATGGCGGCGCCGATTTCGCCCCGATCCGCGGCTATGTCACCGCCTATGACCAGAAGACCGGCAAGCAGCTCTGGCGCTTCTACACCGTGCCCGGCGACCCGAAGCTCGGCTTCGAGAATAAGGCGATGGCGATGGCCGCCAAGAGCTGGACCGGCGAATGGTGGAAATATGGCGGCGGCGGCACCGCCTGGAACGCCATGGCCTATGACCCCAAATATAATCGCATCTATATCGGCGTCGGCAATGGCTCCCCCTGGAACCAGAAGATCCGCAGTCCGGGCGGCGGCGACAATCTCTTCCTCTGCTCGATCGTCGCGCTCGACGCCGACACCGGCGAATATGTCTGGCATTATCAGACCAATCCGGGCGAGACCTGGGACTTCAACTCGGCGATGGACATGGAACTCGCCCGGCTGAAGATCGACGGGCAGGACCGCGACGTGCTGATGCACGCGCCCAAGAACGGCTTCTTCTACGTCATCGACCGCGCCACCGGAAAGCTGATCTCCGCCCGCAACATCGTCCCGGTCAACTGGGCCAGCGGCATAGACGTGAAGAGCGGCCGGCCGATCGAGAACCCCGCTGCCCGCTATCCCGGCGGCAAGGCGGCGATCGTCTATCCCTCGCCCTTCGGCGCCCATAATATCGAGGCGATGTCCTTCAATCCGGGCAGCGGCCTCGTCTATATCCCGACGATGGATCAGGGCCGCGTCTATATCGACCCGGCCGAGCCGCTCAAGGGCTGGAAGCATCTCGACGGCCAGCGCCTCAGCGTCGGCACCGGCGCGCCGCCGCCCGGCGTGACGCCCGATCGTCCCGCCACCAGCTTCCTGCTCGCCTGGAACCCGGTGACGCAGAGCGAGGCCTGGCGCATTCCCATGCCCGGCCTGCGCGGCGGCGGCGGCACCGCGACCACGGCCGGCAACCTGCTGTTCCAGGGCAATGCCGGCGGCAAGTTCGTCGCCTATGCCGCCACCAGTGGCAAGCCGCTCTGGTCGTTCGACGCCCAGACCGCGGTGATGGCTCAGCCGATCAGCTATCGTGCGCGCGGCCGGCAATATGTGACGGTGATCGCCGGCTCCCGCTTCCCCAGCGCCATCGGCCTGCCGCGCGAATGGAATTACCGCACCCAGCAATGGCGCGTCCTGACCTTCGCCCTCGATGGCAAGGCTGCGCTGCCCAAGGTCGATCCCGTCGACATGCCGGTGATCGACAATCCCGCTTTCGCCGTCGATCCGGCCAAGGCTGCTATCGGCGCCGCCGTCTTTGGCCAGCGCTGCTCCATCTGCCATGGCGCCAACGCCGTGTCGGGCGGCGCCGCGCCGGACCTGCTCCAGTCGGGCGTCCCGCTCGACACCGCCAGCATGAAGGATGTGCTGCACAATGGCATCCTGCGCGAACGGGGCATGCCGCGCTTCCAGGAACTGACCGACGAAGAGATCGCCGGGCTCCAGCATTATTTCCGCCAACGCGCCCGTCAGGTGCTGGCCGCGCAGTCCGCCGGCCAGCCGGGCGCCCAAACGCACAGAGGCTTGAATGAAGGTCAATGACGTCGTCACCTATGCGGTGGAAGGCTCCATCGCGGTCATCACGGTCAACTCGCCGCCGGTGAACGCCCTCTCCAACGCCGTGCGCCAGGGCGTCGCCATCGCGGTCGAGACCGCCATCGGCGATCCGGCGGTCGGCGCGATGGTGCTCATCTGCGAAGGCCGCACCTTCTTCGCCGGCGCGGACATCACCGAATTCGGCAAGCCGCCGGTCGAACCCACGCTGCGCAACCTGCAGCTGGTGGTGGAGAATGCCACCAAGCCGGTGATAGCCGCCATCCACGGCACGGCGCTGGGCGGGGGCCTGGAACTCGCGCTCGTCGCCCATTATCGCATCGCCGTTCCCTCGGCCAAATGCGGCCTGCCCGAAGTCAATCTGGGCCTGCTGCCCGGCGCTGGCGGCACCCAGCGCCTGCCCCGCATCGTCGGCGTCGAAAAGGCGCTGGACCTCATGACCGCCGGCAGCCCGGTCTCGGCCAAGGCCGCCAAGGATATGGGCCTGATCGACGAACTCGCCGCCGAAGGCCAGTTGCGCGCCGACGCCATCGCCCTTGCCCAGCGCGTGCTCGACGAAGGCCGCCCGCTGCTCAAGGTCCGCGACCGCACCGAGAAGCTGGACGAGGCACGCGGCAAGCCCGAAATCTTCGCCGATTTTCGCAAGGCCAATGCCCGCAAATTCCGTGGTTTCAACGCCCCCGAAGCGATCATCCGCTGCGTCGAGGCGTCCCTCGAACTGCCCTTTGACGAAGGCATGACCTTCGAGCGCCAATTGTTCAACGAGCTTCAGGCCGACAGCCAGTCCGCCGCCCAGCGCCATGTCTTCTTCGCCGAGCGTCAGGCCGCCAAGGTCGACAGCCTGCCCGCCGACACCGCCATTCTGCCGATCGCCAAGGTCGGCGTCATCGGCGCCGGCACCATGGGCGGCGGCATCGCGATGAACTTCGCCAATGCCGGCATCCCCGTCACCCTGGTCGAAACCAACGAGGACGCCCTGTTCCGCGGCCTGCGCATCATCCGTGGCAATTACGAAACCACGGCCAAGAAGGGCAAGATGAAGCCCGAGGATGTCGACACGCGCATGGGCCTGCTCACCGGATCGATCGCGATGGAGGATCTGGCCGATTGCGACCTGATCATCGAAGCGGTGTTCGAGCAGATCGACGTCAAGCGCGAGGTGTTCGCCAAGCTCGACCGGATCGCCAAGCCCGGCGCCATCCTCGCCACCAACACCTCCTATCTCGACATTGACGATATCGCCGCCGCCACCAGCCGGCCGAACAGCGTCGTCGGCCTCCATTTCTTCTCGCCGGCCAATGTCATGAAGCTGCTGGAGGTGGTCCGCACCAAGGACACGAAGCCGGAAATCATCGCCACCGCCATGAAGCTCGCCAAGACGATCGGCAAGATCGGCGTGCTGGTCGGCAATGGCTATGGTTTCGTCGGCAACCGCATCCTCGCCGCCCGCAATATACAAGCGGACCAGTTGATCCTCGAAGGGGCCACGCCCTGGGCGGTCGACAAGATACTGTACGACTTCGGCTTTGCCATGGGCCATTTCCAGATGCGCGATCTGGTCGGGCTCGATGTCGGCTGGAACCCCAAGACGACCAGCTCCGCCAATGTCCGGGAAATCCTCAACGAAATGGGCCGCCACGGACAGAAGACGAAGGGCGGCTTCTACGATTATGACGAGAACCGCAAACAGACCCCCTCGCCAGTCGCGATGCAGGTGATCGAGGATTTCGCCGCGAAGCAGGGCATGGTCCGCCGCGATGTCAGCGACGCGGAAATCCAGGATCGCATCCTCTTCGCCATGGTGAATGAGGGCGCCCGCATCCTCGACGAAGGCATCGCCTCGCGCGCGTCCGACATCGATATCGTCTGGATCACCGGCTATGGCTGGCCGAAATATCGCGGCGGCCCGATGTTCTGGGCCGATCTCCAGGGGCTTCCCACCGTCCTCGACCGACTCCGGGCACTGGAGGCTGCGCATGGCGCCGCCTTCACCCCCTCCCCGCTGATCGAACGACTGGTGGCACAGGGCAAGGGGTTCAAGGACGCATGATGAAGGGCAATAAAGTCGCCATCACCGGCATTGGCGAAACCGCGTTCCTGCGCAAGGGCGAGGAAACGGTGATGCAGATGATGACCCGCGCCAGCCTGGCCGCGATCGCCGATGCGGGCCTCACCCCCGCTGATATCGACGGCCATGTCAGCAACAAATATGTCGGCCACCCGTCGGAGGAGGTCGCCCATGCGATCGGCGCCGCGACCCGGCGCTTCACTGCCGTCGCCGACACGGCCGGCGGCACCGCCACCACCGGCGACGCGCTGCGGCTGGCGCAACTCGCGATCGAGGCCGGGCTCGCCCGCCATGTCCTCGTCCCCTATGCCATCCGCTCGACCAAGCCGGGCGGCGTCTATGGCTTCCACGCGCGCGAGCCGCAGAAGGCGGGGCTGGAAATGCCCGCCGGCTTCTTCGGCCAGCCCACCTATTTCGCCACCATGGCCAATCGCTACGCCCATGAATTCGGCATGAGCGAGGAAGAACTGGCCTCCGTCTCGATGACCTACCGCGCCTGGGCGGCGCTCACGCCGAGCGCCCAGAAGCGCGATCCGATGGACCTCGACGCCTATCGCCAGACGCCGATGATCTCGACCCCGCTGCGGGTCGCCGACTGCTGCCTCACCACTGATGGCGGCGGCGCCTATGTGGTGAGCGCGGTGGAGGCTGCCCGCGATCTGCCCCATCCGGTGATAGCGGTGCAGGGCGTCGGCATCGGCTACAATAATTACCCCCATGGCGTGCTGTTCACGCAGAAGCCCTGCACCTTCGACTATCCCGGCTGGGATTCGGCGGCGCAGGCCTATGCCATGGCCGGCGTCGATCCCAAGGATCTGGACCTAGCCCAGGTCTATGACGGCTTCTCCATCTCTGCGATCGTCCAGACCGAGATGCTGGGCCTGTGCGATCGCGGCGAAGGCGCGCGCTTCTATGCCGCCGGCCATGCTAAACCGAGCGGCCGGATGCCGGTCAACACCAGCGGCGGCCATATGTCGGGCGGCTATGTCCCCGGCATCAACCTGCTGATCGAGGCGGTGCGCCAGCTGCGCGGGCAGGAAGGCGATCGCCAGGTGCCCGACGCCCGCCTCTGCGCGGTCGCGGGCCTGGGCGGCAATAATCATTCCACCACCATCCTTGCGAGGGACTGACCATGGGTATTCCCATCTATCCCGTCCATCTGGAAGACCCGCTGTTCCAGGGCTTCTACGACGGCCTCGACGCCGGCGAACTGCGCATCACCGCCGACGCCGAAACCGGCGAATGGGTCTGGTATCCGCCCGAGGTCGTCCCCGGAAAGCCCGATGCCGTGCTGGAATGGCGCCCGGTCTCGCCGGAGGGCAAGGCCTATAGCTTCACCACCGTGATCCGCAGCCTGCTGCCCGGCGACCACAAGGCCGAAGTCCCCTACACCGTCATCCTGTTCGAACCCGACGATGCGCCGGGCGTGCGGATCGCGGGCATATTGGTCGATGACGACGGCGTCGATCCGGCCTGCGACATGCGCCTGCGCTTCCGCCCGGTCGAGGCGGGCGATCACCGCATCGCCGGCTTTGCGCCGGTTCGCTGACATGCGGGTGGACCGGCGCACGGCCATGCTTGGCGGCGCGGCGCTCGCGCTCGCCGGCTGCACCCGCGCC